>CAYMLF010000181.1:0-4440 GCA_964391275.1 uncultured Candidatus Bathyarchaeia archaeon | reverse complement strand
ATGGCACCAAACATGTTCTTTAAAGCGCAGGTAACCCCGACAAGATTGTGCGTTTTCAGTTTTGGCACATTAACAACCAAATCAGCGTTAAGCAAAGCTTGGTTGAAAGGCAACGTTAATTTTTGGTTTTCAACCGTAACAATTCGCTTAGAAATTTCACCCTCACTAAGATTCATTAAACCTACACTGTGCTGCTCGCACAAGTCGTCATAGCCTAAAATTCCAAAGCAAAACTTTGTTTTCATCGCTGAAGCATCAGCCTCAGCCACCGTAATTTGAACGCCACTGGCTTTTTGTTTGAGGTATTTTATGATTGAGCCAACGATTCTGCCGTCAGTGGTTTCCCCTGTGGAAGCATTCCAGTAGTAGCACAAGTTAGGCTTAATCACCGCAGTTTTGACGTGGCTAAAGTCATAGTTTAACTTGTCAATTGACCGTGCAACAGCATCATCGATGTCACTGCTCAGAAAAGGTTGTTTACTAACCGACGTTAACGTAACCTTCGCCATCTCAACACGCCCCATTCAACTTATAGGCTGATTCAATTATCCTAATCACGTCCAACTGCTGCTCCAAAGAAACTGGAAAATCCGAACCCTTCTGCAACGAATCAAAAAACAACCGCATAATCGTGTAAAAAGAAGAGTAATAATACGTGTAAGAAAGGTAACTGGGCTTTTGGAAAGCTATCCTGCGAGCCAAATTCTTCACGCCTTCCTTAACAGCGTTCATCCGAGCATTCACTGGGACATAACGGTCTGTGGAGTCAAAACCAACAGTTCCATGCAGATTCAGCCTGAAATTAAATGCTGGAAAAATCGATTTACTAAACCAACCCACATTCACGTTACAGCTTAAATCGCAAGTTTTAGAGTCAAGAACAATCGTGCCAGCATCCTCTACAGGCAAATTCATTTTATGCCGCAAGTTAGAAAAAGAAACCTTAAAGTCGCCCAGCATCCAAGACAACAAATCAACCAGATGATAACCTAAATCCAGCAAAGCGCCGCCGCCAGCTAATTCCTTGTTTAGCCACCATTCAGGAACAGGCACAGGCACCACAGCATGAGAAATCGGACCATTCAAAATCAACTCTGAAGTGGCAATAACTGTGTCGCCTAATTCGCCGCTGTCCAGCTTAGCTTTGAGTCTTTGTACGCAGGGAAAGTAGCGGTAGTTAACGCCCACCATCATTCTAACGCCGCTGGATTGGACTTTTTGTATTATCGCTTGAGCTTCAGCCACGTTACGCGAAACTGGCTTGTCAAGAAAAATGTCGATACCTTTCTCAGCAGCATAAAAAACACCGTCTTTCTTAAGAAAATTAGGCAGCGAAACAATTACAGCATCCAACGGTTCAGAATCAATCAGCTTAGTGTAATCATCATATGTTTTAACCTTAAACCGTTCAGCACTTGCGCGGCAACGTTTATCCTTATCAGCAGCAGCAACCACCTCTACACCATCGATACGCATCGCGTTTAGCATGTTTAATTGGCCCTGATGACCTAGACCTACAATTCCAACTCTAATCACCAAACAAAAAACACCTAAAATTACTATTAAGCTCAAAAAGACGAGGTTAAACTGTGAAGCCGTCAGCCATTATCCGCTTCATTATTAACCAGCCGTCACGCATTCGAAGCTTCTTTTCGCCCAATCTATTTCTATACTCAATAGGTATCTCAACAATCCTGTAACCACGATGCTCGACAAGCCAATTCAATTCTGCCTCAACATCAAACCCCTTGCTTTTCATTGTCCAACCTTCCAGCGCTTCACTTCTAACCACACGCAATCCAGACAATGGGTCATTTAAGTTAACGCCATTCATCAAGCGTTGAGCAAAAGCCAACAACTTATTGCCTACATAAAACGGGTTAGTTACTGACTTGCCAGTAAATTGACTTTTGAATCTGTTGCCTATGACCATTCCAACCTTTGGGTTTTGCTCTAAAATCTCAATCATTTTTGGCACATACTCTGCAGGGTAAGTGTAATCGGCATCAGTAAAAACCACAAAGGCACACTTTGAACCCCACAGGCGAAAACCCTGAAACATCGCATCGCCTTTGCCCTTGCCTTCTTGCAAAAGAACGTCTGCACCCATGTTTTTCGCTATCTCGATAGTTTTGTCAACGCTGTTACCGTCAACCACAACAAAACGGGAGTCACGCAGTACACTTTGTAGTTCCCTCAGAGTTGGTCCTATACCCTCTTCTTCGTTTAATGTAGCGATAATGACTGAAACAAGCGAACGAAAATTATCCATGGAAGACGTTCTCCTAAAAAACTCCTCGGGATGTTCGTTAAAGAGAGCTATGAAAAATCATTTAAAGATGTAAGGATGACATAACCCGAAAAATGCGCTATTCATCTGTAACTTTGCATTAAAGTTCTAGTAGAACAAGCATGAAAAACAATGCCCAAACAAGTTACCAGAATAAACTCAATTTTAAGATTAAACAGTAAAACAAGGCATTTAAAAGCTATAAGTTAAAGTGAAAAAGTGAAAAGTTTCGTCGATGAACGCATGCAACAGCTGATAGGTTCGAAAACGGTAAAGCCAATGAAAAAGCAAGCCTAAACCGAGTTTACGTTTTCTCTTGCCAGTTTTCTTAACATAAAGCCGGTTGTTCCGCTTATGCACTATCCAGTTATGAACTTCTTCACTGTACAATAGCTCGCTAAACCAAGTGGGGCACTGGATGAAGCCGTGCCGAGAAACACGCTTTAACTCGTTAAAAAGCAACCCAGGCTTTGCGATGTGCTCAAGCAAGTAGAAGCTGGTGGCAAAATCAAACGCTTTAGTTTTGAAGGGCAAACTGTAGCAGCTGCATACAACAAACGGTTTACCTTCAGTAACTAAACACTTCATACTCCTATCTTTTACAGGCTTAACATTTAAGTCGCATAAAACATCGGCGAAAGGAAAAGGGTTAGCTCCACAAGCAACGTCAAGGCAAAACGGCAAATGACCTGCAGTGGAGTTAGCGATTTTATAATAACTTCTTTTTCCAAGCTTAAACCGGTCTAGCTCTGACTTTCTCACAGGAAAACGTTGAAGAGTATTATCCAACACCAAAAAGACTGCCCTTTGTGTTGTTAGACATTCTTAACAGCTAAGCTTTCACATGATAACTCGCTGAGGCAAGAAACAAGCGCATCTTTAACGTACTCTAGATGTTTAAGTGTTAAATTGGCATGCATGGGCAAGCAAAGTACACTTTTGAGGACCCGCTCAGCCACAGGAAACTCTCCTTTACAATTGTAATTTTCAAGATAGTATGGTTGCAGGTGACATGGAGGATAATAAACACTGCCTGTTTCAATACCAAAATGCTCTTTTAGTTTAACGCTAATCTTGTCTCGGTCGATTTCTGGGGCTAACTTGATTGGAAACTTGTAGTAACTATTCCGAATGTTCTCTGGAGTTTTAAACAGTGAAATACCATTAACATCTTTTAGAGCACTCTCATAGTATCTTGCTACTTCATTACGTCGTTTAATGAAGCTCTCGATGTGCTCAAGCTGATGCAGACCAACAATCGCCGCCAACTCGTTTAAACGCCAGTTATGCCCAAGCATAATGACTTCTCTGTGATTATTCTGTCCACAGTTACGCATACAACGCACTGACTCTGCCAAGCCCAAATTATTAGTGATAACCACGCCGCCTTCACAACTAGTCATAACCTTAGTGGGATAAAGCGAAAAACAGCCAGCATCCGCTAAAGTCCCAGCCATCTGCCTATTAATTGTTGCACCATGCGCATGAGAGGCATCTTCTATCAGAAAAAGCCCTTCCTCATCACAAAAACGCCGAAGCTCACCGATTTGAGGACAAATTAAACCTGCAACATGAACAACGATTACCCCAGCCGTTTTTCCAGTGAGCTTACGCTTAACATCCTCTGGGTCAATACACAATGTATCCTCATCCATATCAGCGAAAACTGGTTTACCGCCAGCAAAAAGCACCGAATTAGGCGTTGAGATAAACGTGTTTGTCGGAACAATAACTTCACGGTCTTTAACACCAAAATGCCGTAGCGCAACTTCAAGCGATGCAGTGCCAGAATTTACTCCAACAGCAAACTTGACCTTATTGTAATGGGCGAATGCACGTTCAAAATTTTGAAGATAAGGTCCATCGGTTAACCTGCCGCTGCGCAAACAAGCTTCAATATCCCTCAAGATAGCCTTCAGACTTTCCTCAGGAAACACGGGTAAAGAAGAAAGAATACTCATCATAGTTTACACCTTTGTTCGGAAACAAATTTTTTCCATTCATTAGCGCCCGAGCAAAAAAGATAATCAACCGCTGAAAGGTTGTAAGCAAATTTTCCGTGCATTTGAGGATAATAAGGATGCTCAAAATTTTGGAAAACTACCTTGATACCTTCTTTTTTGAATCGCTTAACATTTATGTACCCTCGA
>CAYMLF010000180.1:0-4463 GCA_964391275.1 uncultured Candidatus Bathyarchaeia archaeon | reverse complement strand
GCCAAACATGCACCCAACTGCTCAACTGACTGGTTAGTTGGCAATCCTGCTTGCTCGAGCTTGCTTAGGCACAGCTTCATTTGGGATTCCAGAGAGTTTTGGCGTTGCCGCAAATTGTCAACGATGGTTTTTTTGCCTTCAATCCGCTGTGTTAACGAAGCCAAAACGCCACTCATGTTTGACAGGTTTGCGTGTAGGCGTGCTTCTTTGCGTTTAAGCTCTTCAACAGCTTGTTTCTTTTCTTCCAGCAGCTTTAGTTTGGCATCTGCTTCTTCAAGAAGCCTTTTAGCAATCGACAGCTTCTGCGTTGAGGATTCCAAGTCCATTTCCAGAAGCGCAAACTCTTCACTGGCACTGTTGTACTCCTGACTAAGCTTTTCCAGCGCGTTTACATCTGGATCTTTCTCGTACACCCGCTTTTCTGTTTCGTAGTCGCGTTGGTACTGGGCAATGTTGCTCCATGCAACCTCATAATCTGATAAACCAAACAACTCGTCCAAACGCCGTTGCCTGTCACGTGGCGTTGCATCTAGCAACTCTTTAAGGCGTTCTTGCCTAAACCATACGATTTCGCGGTAGATGTCCTTGTCTAAGCCTGTTATGGCTTTAAGCTGTTCAGTGATGGCGTCGGATTTTATGCTGGCGATTAGTTTTTCATCTTCGTACAGCTTGAGTTGCTCAAAGTCTTGGCTTATTCCTTTGCCTCTTCGCCTCAACCCACGAGTAAGCTTATACGTGCTTCCGTTCTGCTTAAACAGTATAGTTACTTTGCCAAAATCTGCGCCTTCACGAAGCAGATAATCGTAGCTTCTGCCAACCGAATCCCCAAACAGTGCAAAGTCAACTGCGTACATTACGCTGGATTTTCCGCAGCCTAAACCGCCAACAAGACAGTTAAAGCCACGTGTAAAGGGCACTGTGGATTTAACGTGGGAGCGAATGTTTTCGAGTTGAACGATTTCAATTTTCATCGATTCAACTCCTCAATTATCTGCTTTACCTTTGCATCCTGCTTGCGGGAAAGCGGCTCAATCAATGCTAAGGCGGAACGCGCAACTTTTTCAGCTTCCTCTTTACTGTAGCGTTCATTGAAGATTTGCACGAAATACTCAAACGCTTTAGTTTTCAAATCCTTAAAGTTGCTCTCAAAAATGGAGCGTACAATCTCGTCAGAAACTGCTGTTTCCTTAAGCTGCACAATCGGGTGAACCAGAAGGGCTTTTTCTGCGGCACAGCGGATTTTTGAGAGGTCAATCTCCGTTCTGCTGGCTTCGGCTGGCAGGGTGCCTTTCAAAACTGGAATAACCACTGCATCTTCAGTGTCAGCGTCTTTCACCAACTGTGTCGCATACTCAGTTATTTTAGCTGAAGTCATGCCTGAAAAATCATGCTCAACAATGACAAATCTCCGTGGGGAGGAAAGCTCATAAAACTCTGGCTTTACTTCGCCTTTCTCGTCAACCTGCACATAGTTAAAGCCCTTACGGTACTTGGCTTCGTCATAACCCGCTGTTTCTGTGCAGCCGCTATACGCTAAGTAGCCATCTTTAAACTTGCCCAAAAACCTCTCATGCACATGCCCAGCAGCGTAATAGCAAAAGCCGCTTGGAAGCATTTCAGGGGAAAGCTCAGCTTCAATGTATGGAGGCTTAACCCCTTGCAAATCAACTGCACCGTGAAAAACAAAAATGTTCGCCAAATCCGCGTCTGGGGTTGGCGGTTTTTCAGCCATGAATTTTGGCAGGGCATCTTGGGTTTTGTGGCGGCTGTGGAAGTTTGGGATGCCGTAAACGTAGCAGCAGTCCTGTTTGCGCCAGCATGCGCCTTGATGTCTTGGTAGGTGGTAGATTAATCCTGCACTGTCTAGGGGGTAGAGGATTGTGCCTGTTATGGTGTTGGGCGCTGAATCATGTGAGCCATCAACGGTTAATACGGGAATTCCAGCGTCTTTGAGGCGTTTGAAGCTGCGAATCGTATTTTCAAGGGTTACGTTTGATGGTCGTGGTTGATGGAAAAGGTCACCTGCAATAATCATGAAGTCAGGCTTAAGCTCAATTGTTTTGTCCACAAGTTCCTTGAATGCGTTGTCGAAGTCTTGGCGTCTTGCTTCTAAACCGTACTGTGAGTAGCCTAAGTGTAAGTCGGATGCGTGGACAAAACTGAAAGCCCTCACTTTTCTCCCTCTCGTAAACGCTCTTGGTAGTAAAGTTTTAGCCTTGAAGGTTTTAAGCCTTTAGCATGTTATAGGGGAATTACCAAAAAGCATTAACACGGCTCGAGCATATTTTTGTTGCATGCCGTTTACGCCACTGCATCTGGGTCCAGCTTTAGCCTTTGGTTTGCCACTGCGGAAATACCTTCATTTGCCAACGTTCATAGTGGCGAATGTAGTTTTGGATGTTGAACCTTTACTGGTTATGATGCTTAGGCTCAATTATCCTTTGCATGGTTACCTGCACACTTTTCTTTCGGCGGTTGCGGTGGGTTTGCTTTTGGGCTACGTAATGTTTAGGGTAAATAAGCCACTGAAAGGTTTCTACTCGAAACTACAGTTGGAGACAAACAAAACCTTGACGCTGAAGTCATTTTTCGCTGCTGGCATCTTTGGAACTGCACTTCACGTCCTGTTTGATTCGCTGCTTTACTCTGAAATGCATCCGTTCTTTCCCTACTTGGCAAACCCAATGCTCAACTTTCACATGTCAACGGTTTCGGTTTACCTGCTATGTGTTTATCTGGGCATTTTGGGGTTAACTTGGTACGCAATACTGTTTGCTTATTCACTCTTCAAAAAACGGTAACCCTGTTTTTCCCTATCTGCTCTGCTTATCACAGTGAAATTGTTGCTTGTTTTGGGGAAAAATATAAACCATCTAATGCACCTTCAAGCCTAAGGCACATTGACATGAAATGCCAAACCTGTGGACAAGAAATCTACTTGCCATTCCAATGCCCATACTGCGGTGGACAATTCTGCAGCCAACACCGTTTGCCAGAGAATCATGCGTGCCCAAAAATCGAGTTTGCCCAATCTCACCGAAGCGATGCACCCGTTGAAGTGATTGCGCCAAAAAAGAGTTCTTATCAATACTCTTACAGTTTTGGCTCACAACTGCGGAGCAACCGTGGTTTCTATTTTAGCCCAAAAGAACTCAAGCATATCGGCATTGCAGGTTTGCTTGTGATTGGCATTGGCTTTTCAATTGGCGTTTACGGCAACATGTCAGGCAACTTTTATCCACCATGGTCAATTGACATGATGGCGATTTTCGCTGCCATATTGACTGCATCATTTCTGGTTCATGAAGTTGCCCACAAGGTTATGGCTCAAAAACGGGGAATGTGGGCTGAATTTCGCTTAACGCTGTGGGGTGCAATTTTGACTTTTGCATCCGTTTTCTTGCCATTTTTTAAAATGATTGCTCCTGGAGCCATGATGATTTCCGGTTCACCCACCAAAGATGGCTTACTGAAAATTTCGGTTGCTGGACCAATCACAAACATCCTGTTTTCCACCGCGATTTTGGCGTTGGTCTTCACTTTGCCTATTCCAGTAGCTTACGCGGTTGTTTTGCTTTTCGCAGCCTACATCAACTCGTTTATAGCAGTTTTCAACTTGATTCCCTTTGGCGTTTTGGACGGCTACAAAATCTTTAGAATAAACAAGGCTGTGTGGGCTGCTGCTTTCGTACCAAGCGTAATCTTAACGTTGTTCTGCTACTGGTACCTATTCGCCTAAAACTAGTGCTCAGAAAAAATCTAAGCCCCCTTATTTATAGTCTCAACAATTGTTAGGCAAGCTTTTGAGGCATTGCGCATCTGCCGAGGGCACGTTTTGAGCCGCAATTGGATTGCTTAGATTTCCAGTGTTTTTTTGCGCAATTGCCGAAAAGAAAACTCATGTTGCGCTGTCGGGTTTGTTGCTCTGCAGTGACCCCCATCCCCCTATTTAAAGCGTTGAAACTAAGTGTTTGGCGCTTGAATTTATTACTGTAGTTTGCTACTTCATATTAAGGTGCAGTGATGGGTAAAAACGAGTTTGACTTGATGGTGCTTGGGTCGCTAGTGTTGGGTCCCGCTCATGGTTATCAACTGAAAAAGCGGATAACAGGCTCTTTTGGTTCGGTTTACCCAAATTTAAGTAACAGCGTAATTTATCCCCGCTTAGCCAAGTTCCAGCAAAAAGGGTACATAAAATGCAAGATTGAACCGCAAGCCAACGCGCCAAACAGAAAAATCTACTGGCTAACTGATGAAGGGTTTAAGCGGGTTAAGGAATTAACGGCGACTCCAATAAAATTGACTGGTGCAGTGCAGAGCGGTTACACAGACGAGTTAACTGTGCATATTGTTTTTTTCGGTTTGATTTCTAAAGAAGAGCGGCGAAGAATTGTTGAGCCTTTTTATGATTTTACGTTGAAGCGGCTGGAGGAGGTTGATGGTAAGAGGGAGCGGTATTCTGC
>CAYMLF010000179.1:0-4494 GCA_964391275.1 uncultured Candidatus Bathyarchaeia archaeon | reverse complement strand
GCATTTTCTTTGACCTTTGCCATTAATTGCCTATCTCGAGCATTTATTATTTGCCACTGCGTAAACTTAGCTTTCCATATCGTCTGTTCCGAGACTTAAAAACTTGATGCAGAAAACGGCAAAGTTTACGGGGAAAACAGCTGTTTTTGCTTCTTTGCAGCCCTTGACTGCTGAAGCTTCTTATAAACCATCTCCACGTTTTTGCGTTCCACGTAGCCCTTATGAGGGCGGAAGCCGCCGCTGAAGCCGCCTGGAATATGCATTAATTCATGAATTAACGTGCGTTCTTTGTCTTCAGCAGACATTTTATCAAAAATTTCAGATATGACCTCTATCGTGTATGTTGGAGGCTGGTTTAAGACGCCCTGCCAAATCTTGCCCAAACCATGAATGCGGGCGATGGTGCGCCGAGCTTTGGAGCCTTTGCTTCGCACGCAAAAGACGAATTGGGGCACTACATGGTAGAATTCGCATTCTTCGGCTAGCTGGTCAACTTGTTTTTTGATTTCGGGTGCAGGGTAATATTTGATGGGCATTGTTTATTGTTGTAGCGAATGGTCGTTTAAAAGCTCTTCCATAACCGTGTGTTTATGCTTACTATACAAAATTGCAGAAAATCGTGATATTTAGTTAATAAAAGAGGTGCTCAATTCTTTTTTCTTCTTTTAATCAGGCAGCACACATGATACAAGTATAGGAACTAAAACGATAACAATTGAGGCTGAGAACTCTGGGATTAGCGGTGTTACGGACTGGCTGGGTGAAGCTGTGGGATTGGGTGAGGGCGTGTTTGTGGGTAAAGTTGTTGTTGGTGTCGGTGTTGGCAGGGGCGACATGTTAAGCGACACATTTCTTGCTTCTCCCTCGTTAATGTGAATCGTAAAATTGGAGACTTTGTCACCCGTGTTTACAAGCAACTGGTAATCACCCGCATAACCTTCAATCATGGCGTCGCCACTAGTCCCAGTTGTGACCGAACCATTGCTCGTCAAGTTTTTGATAATGTCGCCCAACGCATAGTAAATGAGTCTAGGTGGAGAGTTAGCATCGGGGTATAGACCTGAAGTTAAGCCGCCGTCATCAACGGTGTAGTAATAGCATATGCTTTTGACCGATGGGATCTGGAATGCCATCGAGTAAAATGATTTCAGCCAGTCAGCTTGCGTTTGCTGGGAAGGCGTGTCTGGAATAGCGATTTCTGTTATGATTACGGGTTTGTTGAATCGGTCGAAGGTATGGATTTTTTCAGAGCAGGCGTTTACGTCTGGATAGCCGTTCTCATCCGACGGAACCATTCCAATGTAAATCTCTAAACCAATATCGTCAAATTCCACGTTGTTTGCGACAAGAGCATCCAGAAAGCCGTGAGGCGTCCACCCATCATGGTCATCCACAACTAGGTTTACGAGTATTCTTGCGTCAGGGTCTGCTCTCCGAATTGCTTGCCCGGCGGTTCTTACGATTTCAACCCATTGCTGCTGCGTAAAATTGAAATAGCAAGAGCGTGGATCCGCTGGCTCATTTATATCCCAATATTTGATGATTCCAGCGTAATAGCTTGCCACCGTATACACGTGCGTATCAACGGCTTCAAGTATCTCATTATACGTCATGTTTTTTAGGTATTCTGGAATGCACCAATCATAGTCAAAAAAGAAAATCAGCAACTGGCCATCCATCGTGTAGCCAAGTTGCTGTAGTTCAGCTAGACGATAGTTATCCGTTATGCCCCAAGTGTAAACTCCCGGTTGAGGCTCCGTGGAGCTCCAGAGAATTGCTGGCATAAGGAAGTTAACGCCTATTTTTTGGAACTCTGGAAACAGCCAGTATGGCAGATTCCCTTGTGGTCCAGTCATGCCGACTCCAAACAAGAAATCATGTGTTGTTTGGTTAAACTGGATTGTAGCGTTTGGACAGGGATTGCCGTTGGCGTCTAAAACTGTAACTGTGGCTTTGCCCATTCTTGGAGAAGAAAAGGTTTCAGCCTCTGTTGAGGGGACGGTAGTGAGTGTTATAACTAAAGACAATATCAAAATGCCGACTGCCAGTATTGAGGCTTTTCTTGATGCTCGTATAGTTACAGTTTGCCTCATAGACTGAGTGTTATCTTGTCAGTTTATTAATAAGACTTATCTCCGCTTACGATGGCTTAAAAGCACTATCGGCTTAGAGTTCATTTTCTGTGTTGAATTCGTGCTATATAGTTATGATTTAAGCTGTTGCTTCTTTGCAGGATTTTTTTAATCTCCATCCAGAACGTTGCAGCAAACGAGACGCCGATAACCAGCGCCCAGTACTGCAGGCTTAAGCTTGTAATCTGCAACGCATCCTGAACGAACACAAGATTTGTGCCTACAACCAGCACCGCAACAGCCAACACCGCCCAAAGCAGCATCACCCTGTTCGAGAACACGCCTTGCTTAACCAACGGCACGTTTTCAGAACGGAAACTAAACGCTAAGAAGACGTGCCCAAACATCCATGTCGCAAACGCCACCGTCTTGGAAAGAGGCTCATTTAATGTTGTAAACCACGTGAACAGGTACGTTGCCGTGACTGCGACAAAGAGGCTAAAAGCGCCTGCAAACAAGCCGTTTAGCATGGTGGGGCTCATGAATTTCTGGGCTGGGTCGGCTGGCGGCTTCTTCATGGCGCCTTTTTCTTGGGGTTCAGCAACAAAAGTGGCTGACGCCACCAAGTCCATGAACAGTTCCAGCACGATGATTTGGATGGGTGCAAACGGCAAGGGAACGCCAATCAGAATCGGCACAAGAAAAATCGAAACCAACGCGACTTTACAGGCTAAATAGTAACGTACGCCTTTGCGTAGGTTGCTGTAGAGTTTGCGTCCTTGGCTAACCGAGGTTTCTATTGTGGCAAAGTTGTCGTCGGTAAGCACCATATCTGCGGCTTCTTTAGCTACGTCTGTGCCGTGGATGCCCATTGCAACGCCAATATGCGCCTCTTTCAATGCTGGGGCGTCGTTTATGCCGTCTCCTGTGACTGCAACGATTTCCCCATTTGCCTTCATGAGTTTAACTAAACGCAGTTTATCCTCTGGCGTAGTTCGGGCAAAAACGTAAGTGCTCTTCAACGCGTCCTTTAATTCCTCATCAGACATTTTAGCGATTTGCATCCCAGTTAACACGTTGACGCTGGAAATACCCACTTGCCCCGCAATCGCCCTTGCCGTCTCTGGATGGTCGCCAGTTATCATGACTACTTTTATGCCTGCGTCTTGGCAAGCTCTGATGGCTTCTTTGGCTTCTGGTTTAGGCGGGTCAATGAAACCGATGATGCCGACAAAAACGAAGTCACGTTTAACATTCTGCTTGTCGCTGGCTTGGTCATCGTGGAGTCGATGGTACCCAAAGCCTAAAAGGCGCTCTCCCGCATGCGCCATCTGAGTAATAGCCCTGACAGCTTCGGCTCTCAGAAGGTCGGTTAGCGTTGCTTCTTCTCCTTTCAGCAGGATTTTGGCGGAGTTCTCCAGAAGGTTTTCTGGGGCACCACTGGACAGCGCAATCTTAGAGTTGCCGTATTGGTAAACGTATGAGGCAAGCTTGCGTTTATCGTCAAAGCTTAACTCGTCTTTAAGCATCCAACCTTTAGCTGCGGTTTGAGCGTCAACACCGCTGAATTTTAGCCGCTCCAGAATTGCCTGTGCCATAGGATTACTTGGCGCCAAGTTTTTTGCCCTCATTGCGTCGCTTGCCAAAAACGCGGTTCTCAAAGCCGCAGTCTCATTCTCTCTAAACGCTCCCGTTCCATGGATTGCGCCGTCAAAATATAAGTGCTCAATTCGCATCTTGTTCTGCGTTATCGTGCCAGTTTTGTCCACAGCTATTGTCGTAACGTTTCCCAAAGTTTCTGCCGCTCGCAAACGTTTCACTATGGCGCCTTTGCGTGAGAGGGCATAGCTGCCAACGCCTAAAACCATCGTGATAATTATGGGCAGCTCTTCGGGGATAACCACAAACGCCAAGGATAAACCGTAAAGCACTGCCTGCGCTGGGTCAGGCAGGACGCCTCTTAGGTAACTGAGCAGTGGAATTAGGATGCTAAAGAACAAAGCCACCCAAACCAGCGTCTTAGACAACTGCTTCATAGCCAATTGCAGCTCAGTCTTGGGCTCCTTCGCCGCTTTGGTAATGCCTGCAACTCGTCCAAGCTCCGTTTTGACGCCTGTGGCGGTTACGAGCGCTTTTGCTCTTCCACGGGTGATTATGGTTCCAGTGAAAAGCATGTTTGTCTGGTCAGAAACGCCTGTTCCACTTGGCAGCACTGCCGCGGCGTCTTTAGAAACTGGAAATGATTCGCCTGTCAGGGAAGATTCGTCAACCTCTAAACCGTATGTTTCCAAAAGCCTCGCGTCTGCTGGAACACGCTGCCCCACCCGCAGAAGCAAAATGTCGCTTGGAACCAACAGCGCTGTCTGCACCTCGACAGGTTGACCGCCTCGCAGAACCAGCGCAGTCGGCGGCGCAAGTTGCC
>CAYMLF010000178.1:0-4505 GCA_964391275.1 uncultured Candidatus Bathyarchaeia archaeon | reverse complement strand
GCTAGCTTTGTTGAAGCACCCGCAGTGTCGACACCAACACCAGCGCAGACCACTTTGGACACAATAAACAATACAACATTCATTGCCGGCATAATCGCTACAATAATAGCCGTTGCATTAGCTACGATGTTAATTCTAAGGAAACGACCATAAATGAAACACCAACAAAAACCCTTTTTCCCTTTTTTAGTTTTAAAGCGTTGTTAGGGGCTGAGTGGGCTTCAATATTCTCTCTTTAAGATTAGATTTTGAGTTTTGCATCTATCTCCTTAATGGTGAAGCCCCAGCAAACCCTCTATAAAATTCCTTTTTAATGAATCATTCATTATGGCAATCGGAAAATTTATCAATGCAGTAGCTATGAACAAGAGAGCTAAAACAGGCACAATATGCGTGAAGCAATCGAGGTGAACAAGAAAAATGGTTGAAATGAAAATTGACGCTTCCGAAATTAAAGGCGTAAAAGGCGGTATGGTTCAAAAACTCGCTGATTTCCTCAAAGAAAAAACCAGTGCAGACGTAACCAACGAATCAAACATGATAACCGTAAGAGGCGAGGGCGAAGCAGTTTCAAAGAAGTACTTGCGTATCTTGTCTAAAAAGTTCCTCCACAAATACGAGCTCATAGACACTTACCGCATCATCGGCGGCGACGAAGAAAACTCGCTGAAAGTTAAAGAGCGCAGACTATATGAAGAAGACTAAATGCTTCTTCAATCATGTACACTTTTTAAGTATCCTTGTTTACAGAAGAGACCTGAACATGTTAATGGGGTAAGATACTGAGCATCGGTTTAACTGTGTTAGAGTATCATCGATTCCCTGCATTGAGCGAATCCTGTTCTGCAAGTCAAAATAGTCCTGGAAATCCGCCAAAGCAACCAGAATAAACAAGTCAAATGAGCCAATTAACCTCAAAGCAGTCAACAAGTTTGGTGTAGCTAGAATCTGAGAAAAAACGTCAGACATCTTGCTCTTATTTGTCACCTTAACAAACACGCCAGCAACCGCGTTAAACCCAAGCTTTCTTAAATCCATAGTAATTGTAGACTGAGTTAACACTGGACCCCGCAGCTTCCTATACCTCTGAATAACGTTTTTAGTTGAAATCCCTGTTTTCTCAGCGATTTTCCTAAATGTTGTCCGTGAATGCCCAGAGAGGATTTTAGCGATTTTACGGTCAATTTCATCCATTATAACCGGGTTTCTGTTGGAAGAATTAGCAAGCGATGGCGCCTGCTTTTCAAGACTTGCAATTGAGGCATTGTTGATTACCAAGTTTTCAGGATGGTCTATGTTTGTTACCTCAGCCCAAATCAAGGTGTCAACCTGCTGTATAGCTGGATTAGTTTTTAAATCATCTAAAATAGCTGCAAGTTCCTGCATATCACTTAATGCAACTTTAGTGGTGAGGTTGTATTTGCCAAAAATATGCATTACGTACTGGATATACGGCTTGCTTGTTAAAAACTCAAAAACGCTTTTTTCATCCTCAGCACTTGTAGAAATAGCAATATCACTAATGCATCTGTACCCCAAACTTTGAGGGTTAACCTGCATAATTTCACCAGTAATCAACCCTGTCCGCCACAGCTTCTTGTAACGCATCCTAACTGCGCCAACAGTTATGTGGCAAATCTTAGCTAATTCCGTAAAACTTGTTCGTGATTCCATCAAAAGCTGACGCAAGATCTTTGCGTCGGTTTCATCTATTCTAACCCTCTCGTTCAAGCTTAATTACCCTTTTACTTGTCTTTTTTTTGAGGTTTCTTAGGGATGAATAATTATCTTCCCAGTTTTTTTAATTTTTGAGCTAAACATTAATTCTACCGTTCAGTTTTTAAGATTTTCTAAAAGGTTATATTAAGTACCAAAAAAGCGTTTATTCACTAAATTTTTATTGTTTTACCCACATTTGAAAAACAAATATTATACCTTTACCTTGAAAAATTTGCAAAAAAATAAAAAACAGTTGTTTAAATTAATTGACTAAAAATATTTAATGGGTATGATTTGAAAGTGGGATTCAAAAACGTATCTGTTCTTTCAATGTCAGGAATCTTTCGAAGGCTTGCTCTCAGGTTAAATTCATCCTCAAAATTTTCCAGAACAGCTATAGCAAACAAATCATACGTCCCAATTAATCTGACAACGACAACCACGTTAGGTATACTCAGTATGCTAGCGTACACTTCAGGCATCTTACTACGGTTACCAACTTTAATGAAGTTATGCGCCATCGCATAATACCCAAGCTTGTTCAAATCAACCGTTATGGAAGAAAGCGTTAACAAGTTACCTCGAAGCCGCTTATACCTCTGAATAACATTTTTCGTTGATATCCCAAGTTGCTCAGCAATTTTCTTAAAAGGAATCCTGGCATTGTCAGTCAAGATTTTAGCTATCAAATGGTCTTTCTTGTCAAGAGTAATCTCTTCATTGCTGTTTGTTTGAGCAGCTTTTGTAGGCACAATTGGCTCGTCTGGAGGTAGCGGTTTAATAACCAAGTTTTCATTGTGATCCATGTTGATGGCTTCAGCCCAAATCATCGCGTCCACATGTCTGATGTGCACGTTTGACTCTAAATCTTCAATTATATTTGTAAGCTGCTTCACATCTTTTAAGGCAACTTTGACTCCTATATTGTATTTTCCAAAAAGACCTATAATGTGCTGGACATACGGTCGTGTTTTAAGGAAATCTAAAACTATTTTTTCATTATCAATTGATGTTAAGATTCCTATGTCAGCAATGCATTTGTATCCTAAACTCTGGGGATTAATCTGCATGATTTGACCGTTTATTATCCCTGCTTTAATCATGTTTTTATATCGCATTCTCACAGCGCCAATCGTAATTTTGCACTCCTCTGCGATATCAGTAAAGCTGGTTCTCGCTTCCTTAAGCAAAATCTTTAGGATTTTAGCATCAATTTGGTCTAATTTTTTTCGGTTATGCATCATGCATTCATCCGCTTTGTCGCTTATTAATTTAACACTTTTTCACAGGTTAATTCAGGAAAATTTTATAGATTAATTCATTTAAACTTTTCCAATTTTTTCTTTTTAAGACTCTTAATTTTAAATTATATATACTACCTGTAAACAAATAAGTTGGCATAAAAAACAAAATGGAGAAAGAATAATTGAAAACCCGATTGAATCATTTAAAATATTCAACAATAACGTTATTTCTGTTGTTTACAATTGCTTTGTCATCAATTGCATTTTCACCCCCTGTTGAAGCTCAAGAAGAAACAGAATTGCAAATTGAAACCGTAGCTTATCTAAGCGTTCGACCAAACCCAGTTGGGTTAGGTCAGCCGTTTCTAGTTAACATTTGGATTACTCCTGCCACCCACGTTCAACGCTCAATTTCCAACTTCTACGTTGTAATCACTAAACCAAGCGGAGATATTGACGAGGTAGGTCCAATCACGTCATACATGGGCGACGTTACAGCATGGTTTGAATACACTGCAGACGAGGTTGGTGATTGGAAAATCAAATTTGAATTCAGAGGCGATCATCTGCCAGGCATTAACACAACGGCTAGCATGTTTTCCTCAGCAGGTTATCTTCCCCCAGTATACTACAAGCCGTCATCAAGCCCTGAGTACACTCTAACAGTACAACAAGACATGGTAGCTTCATGGCCACCATCAGAACTGCCAACCGACTACTGGGATAGACCAGTCTCACCTGAACACAGAGAATGGTCCACCATACTCGGCAACTTCCCATACAGCGGATACATGGTCGACCCGCCAGAAGACACCAACGCATATGCAAGCAACTACCGATTCACACCATACGTTCAAGGACCAGAAACATCACACGTAGTCTGGAAACGACTCGGCGCATTATCAGGACTCATCGGAGGCGACATGGGACCAACATTGGTTGGCTCAGGCGAAGGCACATACTCAGGAACCCCAAGCATTGTCTTCAATGGACGATGCTACCAATCTATCACTGGCGAAGGCGGACAAGACCTTCTCATATGCTATGACTTGCGAACAGGTGAAACCTACTGGGAAATTCCAAACCCACTTCCTGGATCTCAAGGCTGGTTTGGCTACACACCTGGTACTCTAACAGGCATCTCAGTTAGCAAAGGCATGGAAGTAGTGCCTGGTGCGACTTCATCAGCAGTTGGTCAACAACTCTCATTGCTGTCGGTTGGTTCACAGCTAGTAAAAATCAACCCCTATAATGGTCAAATAACCCTGAACGTTACAGGCATGTCTGGCACTTACTACCGCGACCCATTCGTGTTAAGCGTACAAAACCTAGGCAACATGTTTAGTCCAGGTCCCTATCGATTGATTAACTGGACAACCGCAGGCACAGAAACAGACTTCTCAAAACGCATCATGAGCAACATATCTTGGCCATTCAGCAGCTTAGGCACTGTCGACTATGAAGCAGGCGTTGCAGTATCAGCATCACCCATTACACCACCTGAATTTGGCGCATGGTACGGATCCGTTATAGCCGCCGCTG
>CAYMLF010000177.1:0-4549 GCA_964391275.1 uncultured Candidatus Bathyarchaeia archaeon | reverse complement strand
TAAGATCCATCGCCGCCATTAAAAGTGTGGAAGGGAGATTAAAACTTTGCCAGTGTAGAGCATTCAATTTCTGGGTTACCGTGTAGCGTTTCTGGTTGCGGACTTGAGCGCGCGTGCAGCGTTCTCCAGTTCCCTTAACATGTCCATGGCTCCGCTGTTTTTCTGGATGAGGTTGATGAACGCGCTGCCCACGATTGCGGCATCGGCTCCTGCGGCAATCACTGTCTGCACGTGTTCAGGTTTAGAGATGCCAAAGCCAACCGCCAACGGAATCCGCCCCGCAGTGAAGGGTTGAACGTGTTGAATCAGCTTCACCGTTGAGTTCGCTACATCCGATTTTGCGCCTGTTACGCCAAAACGCGAAACCAAGTACAGAAAGCCTGAGGATGCGCTGACGATTTTTGCTAAACGCTCGTTAGAAGTGGATGGGGCAGCAAGAAAAATCGTGTCCAAACCCTTCGCGTCTGCAACCATTTTGTAGTCTGCAGCTTCCTCAACGGGCAAATCAGGCACGATGAAACCGTCAACACGATGCTCTCTAGCTGAACCCAAGAACCTGTCTAAGCCAAGATGAAACACTGGATTATAATACGTCATAACTACAACTGGCACATCATGTCTGCTCTTGATTTCCGATGCGATTTCCAGCACCTTCATCGGCGTGGTTCCAGCGTTAAGCGCACGCAAACTGGCAGCCTGAATTGTCGGTCCATCAGCGATTGGGTCAGAAAACGGCAAACCCAACTCCAAAACATCCACGCCACCACGAATAAGCGCATCAGCAATCTTCGGCGTCATTTCAGGTGTTGGGTCTCCAGCGGTAATGTAGCCAATGAGGCAGCCATTGCCTTCCGCCCTGTTTTTTTGAAAAACACGTTTGATAGCGCTCATATTTTTGCACCTAAATAGTCAGCTACTGCTTCCACATCTTTGTCGCCTCTGCCTGACAGGTTGACAACGACGGATTGGGTTTTGCTCATTTTAGGAGCCAGCTTAACCGCGTAAGCTAAAGCATGCGACGACTCCAACGCTGGCAAGATTCCTTCTTCCCTACTCAACATCAAGAAAGCATCAACGGCTTCCTTGTCAGTTGCAGACACGTATTCCGCCCGCTTCAAGGATTTTAAAAACGAGTGTTCAGGTCCAACACCAGGATAATCCAGGCCTGCTGAAACGCTGCTGGTGCTTCGGATTTGCCCATTGCCGTCTTGCAAAATGTAGGTGTACATGCCATGGAATACGCCTTCATGTCCAGCGGCAAGGGTTGCGGCGTGTTTGCCTGTTTCTAAGCCTTCGCCAGCGGCTTCTACACCGTAGAGTTTGACTTGTGTGTCGTCTTCAAACGGGTAAAACGTGCCCATAGCGTTGCTTCCGCCACCCACACAAGCCACAAGAGCATCTGGCAATCTGCCTTCTTTCTGCTGGAACTGCTGCTTGAGTTCCTTGCCAATCACGCTTTGAAAATCCCTAACCAGCATCGGGTAAGGATGAGGCCCCATTGTTGAGCCAATCAGGTAGTAAGTGGTTTCAAGGTTGGTTACCCAGTCACGAAACGCCTCATTAATCGAGTCTTTAAGCGTTTTTGAGCCTGACTCCACAGGATGCACCTGCGCATTCAAGAGCTTCATGCGAAAAACATTCAGCCTCTGACGCTCACAATCCTCAACTCCCATGTAAACCTCAGCTTGCAACCCAAGCGCTGCACACGCAATCGCAGTTGCCACGCCATGCTGCCCAGCGCCAGTTTCAGCAATCACACGGGTTTTACCCATACGCTTCGCCAAAAGCGCCTGACCCAACGTATTGTTAATTTTATGTGCTCCGCCATGCGCAAGGTCTTCACGTTTAAGGTAGATTTTTGCGCCGCCAAGCTTGCGAGTCAAGTTCTCAGCTAGGTAAAGCGGTGTTGGTCTTCCGGCGAAATCTGACAAGTAATGATTGAGTTCTTCCTGAAACGTTGGGTCGCTTCTGGCGTCTTGGTATGCAGCTTCCAACTCGTTAATTGCTTGCATCAAAATCTCTGGAACAAATCTGCCGCCAAACTTGCCATACTTGCCATCCACTGGGTAACTGCTTATTTTCACGCGTTAACAAACTCCGTAACTTTTTCCTCAATATCTTTAGAGAGCATTATGCTTGAACCTATCAGGAAAGCTGAAGCGCCGCATTCGCTTAAAAACCTCACGTCAGAGGGCGTTTTAATTCCGCTTTCACTAACAACAGTTAAGCCTTTAAGAGCATTTTTCTCAAGTATCTTTTTAGTTACATTCAAGTCAGTTTGAAGCGTTCCAAGGTCACGATTGTTAATGCCAATCATATCTGCACCCGTTGTTATTGCATACTGAAATTCTGATTCAGTGTGCACTTCAAGCAGAACCTCAAGACCACGTTTATGAGCCAAAGAAATCATGTTCTCAACACTTGTTTTGCCGTAACCTCGGTCAAAAAGCGCCTGAATAAGCAAAATCGCGTTCGCACCAATCTGCTCTGCTGTATCCACCTGAATTGGATTAAGAATTATATCCTTCATCAGAATGGGAAGCTTTACTGTTCTTCGAACCTCCATCAACGTCTGCAGTGAACCTTGGAAATGTTTTGGTTCGGTTAAAACTGAAATCCCTGTTGCGCCACCTTTAGCCATAGCCAAAGCAACCTCACTTGCGTTGACACTTTTTCGGATTATTCCCAGCGATGGCGAAGCAGCCTTGATTTCAGTGATAACTGGGTTTCTTTTGCATTCTTGAATCGCCTTCTTTAAGCTCAAGTAAACAGCATGCTTTGGCGTGAACACTTGATAGTAACCACTGTTAATGGTTTCTTTAGCGTCAATTGCCAACTCGTCAAAGAAGTCACTCATACTTTGCCTCTAACTCCTCAAGCTTCTGCAGGTTTCCCCCTGAAACATAAACCAGCGCTTTCAACTTGGCGTAAGCTTTCCCGCTCACAATGGATTCTTTAGCGACTTGCATGCCCTCTTTAAAGTCTTCAGCTTTGCCGCCGACAATCATGCCTGCTGCACTGTTAACTAAAACCATCTCGGATTTCGCATCTGCCATTTCTACACCGTTGAGGACTCTGAAGATGGCTTCAGCACTTTCCTCAGGCGTTGACACTTTAAGTTCTTCAGGATGAGCTTTCCTTACGCCAAAAACCTTTGGGGTTGTCTGCAGTTGAGTCACTTGATTATGCTTTAACCATGCAATAGTGGATATGCCAAGGGTGGAGATTTCGTCTAATCCGTCCAAGCCGTGAACAACCATTGCTTCTTCACACCCTAGCTTATTCAACGCGTTGGCTAAAGAAGTTACCATTTTAGGGTCATAAACGCCCAGCAATTGCGAGTTGGCGCTTGCAGGATTCGTAAGTGGTCCTAAGAGGTTGAAGACTGTGCGTATTCCAATTTCCCTGCGTGGTTGAGCCGCAAACTTCATGGCTGGATGAAACGCTGGGGCAAAAAGGAAGCCAACGCCGACTTTTTCGATGGCGTTCTGCACTTCTTCAGGAGTCATGTCAAGGTTTAAGCCTAGTTTTTCAAGCACGTCTGCGCTGCCGCTTTTGCTTGTTACAGCGCGGTTGCCATGTTTCGCCACTGAAATGTCTGCGCCAGCGATTACAAATGCTGCTGCAGTGCTTACGTTGAAGGTTTTTACTTTGTCTCCACCTGTTCCGCAAGTGTCAACAAGGCGCGTGTTTACATGGGGGTGAATTTGTCGACTGTGGCTTTTCATGACTGTGGCAAACGCGATGAGTTCCTCAACCGATTCGCCCTTAAACCTCAAAGCGGTGAGGAATGCTGCTGTTTGAGCGTTTGTAGCTTTTCCAGTCATGATTTCTCGCATCATCTGCGTGGACTCCTCAAAGCTTAAGCTGGTTTGCTCGATTAGTTTTTGTATACCTTCACATATCATCGTATTTTGCCTTCCAAAAAGTTTCGGATTATTATTTTGCCTTCCTCACAGAGGATAGATTCAGGGTGAAACTGAACGCCGTAAATGGGGTATTGCTTATGGCGTATAGCCATTATTTCTCCATCGTCAACGGCTTCAGCGGTTACCTGCAAACAGTTAGGGATAGAACCACGCTCACCAGCAAGAGAATGATACCTAGTCGCTGAAAATGGGTTAGGAACACCATTTAGAAGCCCTGTTTGGTCGTGTTTAATAATGCAGGTTTTTCCATGCATCAATTTCTTGGCGTGAACAATTTTTCCGCCATACGCATGGATAATTCCTTGATGACCCAAGCAAACGCCCAAAGTTGGAATTTTCTTGCTCATGGTTTGCAGAATTGAGGTGCATACGCCAAAGTATTTTTCGTCTTCAGGGTTGCCTGGACCTGGCGAAATCACGATTCTATCAGGCTTCAACTGCGCCAGTTGTTGTAGGCTGGTTTGGTCGTTTCTGTACACTATGGTTTCTGCGCCTTGCTCGCCAATATACTGCACAAGGTTGTAAACGAAAGAGTCGTAATTGTCAATCACAAGAACCTTCACGAGCTGTTGCCTCCTGAAGCTTCAAGCGCCTTCATCAACGCTTTCGCTTTATGGTCT
>CAYMLF010000176.1:0-4563 GCA_964391275.1 uncultured Candidatus Bathyarchaeia archaeon | reverse complement strand
ACTTTATAGGTTTCCACAAGTTTACGCGGATTTGTGCATTCAGCAATGTCTTCTTTCTTAACATTCAACGTTAGATTGGCACTTTCTTTAGCAACTTCACCAAGAAGCTGAGGCGTTGCATCCAGCAAAGTCTTCTTGGAATCAATCAACGCCTTCACAAGTGCCCCTGTAACCTTATGCGCTGTACGGAAAGCAACATTATATTTGCGTACAAGCATGTTAGCCAATTCGGTTGCGCCAACAAATCCAGCTGCCGCTTTATCTTCAACGTTAGAGGAAATCTTTAGGTTAGGAATAAGCTTGGCAAAAATGTTCAGTGATGCCTTGAGGTTGTCTGTTACTGCCCAAAGCTTAGGCGTAATCTCTTGAAAGTCAAGGTTGTAAGTTGTAGGCAGGCTTTTTAGTGCCGCAGTTGCAGCAACGTAGTCTCCAAGCGCATGGCTGGCTCTTGCACGAATAACTTCTAGCACTTCAGGATTTTTCTTTTGAGGCATAATGCTGCTAGTTGAAGTGAACTCGTCAGGCAACTCGACAGTGCCGAAGTCGGGTGAACTCCAAATAATTAAATCCTCAGCCAAACGGCTCAAGTTTACAGCTATCAATGTAAGGGCAGCGTTTGTTTCAACTATGAAGTCACGGCTGCCGACAGCGTCAATCGAATTTTCTAAAACGTCGTCAAAACCTAAAAGTTCAGCTGTTTTTTTGCGGTTTATCGAAAAACTTGTTGTCGCTAATGCTCCTGCACCTAAGGGACAAAGGTTTACACGTTCATAAGCGCCTTGCAACCGTTGAAGGTCACGTCCCAACGCATCATAATGTGACAGCAAGTAATGAGCGAATGTAACTGGCTGGGCTGGCTGCAAATGAGTATATTCCAAAATAATTGTGCCCACATGCTTTTTAGCTGTTTCAAGCAGGCTCTGCTGCATATCCAGCAAAGCAGACATTACCGTGAGCAGTTCCTTACGGAGTTGCACACGAATAGCTGTTGCCACTTGATCATTTCGGCTTTTGGCAATGTGCAAATTTCCGCCAACTTCGGGCCCAGTTTCTGCCAGAACGGCTTCTTCGACTGCCATGTGAACGTCTTCAGCAAACGGGTCAAGTTTACTGCCTTCTTGTTTGGCGAGGGCTTTGAGAATTTTTGCACCATCTTGCGGTTGAATAATTTTCTGTTCGATAAGCATTACCACGTGAGCCTTGTTGATTGAAATAACAGCATCAGCTAAGCGCACATCATCATTGCGTGAAGAGGCAAAAGAGGCAACGTCACCGCGGACGGAGCCTAATCGACCTCCATGCAGCATTTTAGACGTTTTTCTCTTGCCCTCCTTGCTATTTTTTTAGGTTTTTCTACTTAGTAGTCTTTGAGGCTTTCGGTTCCTTTGCAGCTTTTAATGCATTGTACATTCGTGTTTGCAATCCCCAAAGTTCAATGAAGCCTTTAGAATAGGACTGGTTGAATGAAGTTTTGATGTTATAGTTTGCCAAGTTTTTGTCGTAAAGCGACTTTGGTGATGAGCGCCCAACAACTTGCATACTACCCTTATAGAGTTTTAACTTGACCTCGCCAGTCACGTTTTCCTGTGACCGATTAATGAACGCATCCAAATCTTCTTTGAGCGGGTCAACCCACAAACCAGCATAAGCAAGAAACACCCATTGAGCATCGACCTGCTGTTTAAACAGAACTTCGTGACGTGTCATGACCATTTTTTCAAGGTCTTTATGAGCCTCCAATATAACGACTGCAGCTGGACACTCGTAAACTTCCCGGGATTTCAAGCCTACAATTCGGTCTTCAATGTGGTCAATTCGTCCAACACCATTTCTGCCTGCAATTTTGTTAATTTCCATGACAAGTTCAAGAGGCTTCATATCTTTGCCGTTAACAGCAACGGGTACACCAGCCTCAAACTTGATTGTGATAAACTCTGCCTTATCTGGCGCTTTTTCCGGTGCAGTTGTCCACTCATACGCGTCGTCAGGTGGAATTTGGCTGGCGTCTTCCAGCAAACCACATTCGATGGCTCGTCCCCAAACACTAGCGTCTATGCTGTATTTTTTTGCTTCCTCTGACACAAAAATTCCTTTGCTTTTGGCATAAGCAATTTCTTCATCGCGAGTCATACCCCACTCGCGGACTGGAGCAATAACTTTCATCTCTGGCGCTAAGGAGCTAAGTGTTATGTCAAAGCGGACTTGATCGTTGCCGCGTCCAGTACAGCCGTGAGCTAAGCCAGTAGCTCCTTCCTTTTTGGCTATTTCCACCATCTTTTTAGCAATCAAAGGCCGAGAAAGCGTGGTGCTTATCGGGTATTTGCCTTCGTAGAGGGCGTTGGCTTTTATGGCTGGAAAAATGTAGTCCTCTACAAATTCATCTTTTGCATCTATTGAAAAATGCTTAACAACGCCAAGTTTTTTAGCTTTTTCTGCGGCGCCTTTCAGGTCTTCTCCTTGACCCACATCAACTGTTACAGTGATTACTTCGGCACTGCACTTTTCTTGAATTTGCTTTATCAATACGGAGGTGTCTAATCCACCGCTGTATGCTAGCACGAATTTTTCGTTTATCGTTTGCTCCCCCATTTTTTGGTCTGAATTATTCCCCTAACCTTCAGGGCTGTATTTTTAAACCTTGTGACTTTTTTGTTACATAACAACTTTTAAAAGTACTATTTGATACATCGATTTATTACATGACAATAGCTCAAAACGTTAGAAATTACCTGCGAAACAAGCCCTACTTGCTGGAAGCGCTGGAAAAGGGCATAGTGAACCTAAGCGAGTTGTCACGTCAAATCCAAACCGAACTAAAAACTGACAACACCAGCGCGGTCAAAGCTGCATTACGACGCTACTCAGAAGAACTGCAAAAACATAAACAGAAAAGAGAAGAAAAAGTTCTTCAACTGCTTAAACGAAGCAGCATAGCAGTTTATGACCGAAAATCCGTAATGATAACCCCAAGAGAGTTTCAGTCAAAATCAGGAATGAAAGTCGATTTGCTGGGCAAGTATGTTTACCTTCTTGACCGAAGCGAACTCCCCGAACGCATAAGCACCCTTGTCAAGCATGAAAACTGCACCATGATCGTGATTCACTCACCTGAAGAATTGGAAGCAACACCAGGAGTTGTCGCATTTTTAGCCACACTATTAGCAGAACAAAACGTGAACATTGTCGAGTTCATCTCATGCTGGACAGAAACAATCATGGTTGTTGAAAAGAAAGACAGCTTAAAAACTTACGAAGTACTCTCGAACATGGTTGGCTAAACTGAGGTTTTTTCAAGCAATAATATTAATAATATTCACAGTCAGTTAAGCTTCTTACATAAGAGGGTAAAAGATGCCAGCAAAACAAGTAACAGTAAAAGCGCCAGCAACAAGCGCCAACCTAGGACCAGGCTTTGACGTCTTTGGCATAGCATTAGAAGAACCAAGCGATAAAGTCACTCTAACATCAGTCAGTCAAGGGATAAGAATCCAAATCAGCGGCATTGGAGCAAGAACAATCTCGCTCACCCCAGACAAAAACACTGCAGGCCTAGTCGCCAAAAGAATGCTCTCAGACTTCAACCTAAAAACAGGCTTGCTAATCCATGTGGAGAAAGGCATCTTTCCAGGAAAAGGTTTAGGAAGCAGCGCAGCTTCAGCCGCCGCAGTAGCCTTTGGAATGAACGCCATGTTTAACCTCGGCTTAAACAACAAGCAGTTGATTTCGTATGCAGCGAAAGGTGAAGTGGCCTCCGCAGGCTCTGAACACGCAGACAACGTTTCAGCAGCAATATGCGGTAACTTTGTGCTAATTCGGTCGTATCATCCTTTAGAGATAGTTAATTTGGAATGCCCAAAAGACCTCGAACTCGCAGTAGCCATGCCCAAAATTATAACCCCGCCAAACAAGACGGAGAAAGCTCGCTCAGTAATCCCAAAACTGGTGCCTCTGGAAAAGCACGTTTACAATTTGGGTAAGGCGGCAGCCATGATTACCGGGTTTGCTATAGGCGACGTAAACTTAATCGGAGAATCCATGATTGACGAAATCGTTGAGCCTGCAAGAGCTTCATTAATCCCAGGCTACGCTAAAGTTAAAGAAAACGCGTTAAAAGCAGGCGCACTAGGCGTGACGATAAGCGGCGCTGGACCATCCATGATAGCCATAGTCAACAAGAACACTGGCGATTCAGCTAAGATTGCGTTGGCTATGCAGGAGGGCTTTAGGACTGCTGGTTTAGACTCACATGCTTTTGCCACACGACCAGGTAGAGGCGCTTGCTTATTGGAGATGAAACCATGAGTCATCAAGAATGCATAAACTGCCACGCAAAATATGAAATCGATGAAATAGTGTATTTCTGCGAGAAATGCGGAGATATATTAGAAATAAAACTCGACTTAACAAATGTAGCTGAAACAATCAAAAACAGCGAGTGGAAAAAAACCCCGCTCTCCGTTTGGAGATACCGCAACTTCATGCCCATTCACGAAGCAACAAAACTTGTAACCCTAAATGAAGGCGGCACAGGGTTGCACCGTTCTGACCGTTTAGCCGCAGAAC
>CAYMLF010000175.1:0-4600 GCA_964391275.1 uncultured Candidatus Bathyarchaeia archaeon | reverse complement strand
TTGGGGGTTTGTGGGGCTTGAAGACTTAGTTTGAGGGGGAGAAGGGAGAGCGTGCAAAAATTAAATTTTGCTCCAAACCTTTCCACCCAACCCATGCTTTTACTGGTCTTTTCCTGTTTCAGTTTTCCCTCCAGTTACAAGGCTTTGAAAGCCTCGAACCACCTGTTATACTGCGTCAGCATATCCAACGAGACGCTTGGCTTACGCTCCTCCAGAATCTGGCGGAAATCAGCCATCGTCAACGCACGCGGCTTTGCTTCTTTGTCTTTAGCTTTGCCAGACTCAAAGAACTCGCCAATCAAGCTCAACTGCGCAGACTGACAAACATCTCGAATGTCACTTCCCGAGAAGCCCTCAGCAAGACGCGCAAGCTCAGTCAAATCCACATCTTTGCCAATTGTTAAGTTACTTGAATAATGCTTCAGCATGCCCAAACGCGTATTGTTATCTGGCAGCGGAACCAAGATACGTTTCTGGAATCTGCGGATAAACGCCCAATCCAAATCCCAAGGCTTGTTAGTTGCGCCAATAACGTAGACATGCAAGTTTTTGCCTTTATCCGTGATGCCATCCATTTCCTTAAGAAACTGGTTCTTAACACGGATTTCACCGCCAACCTCATTAGCGTGACTACCCATCAACGAATCCAACTCGTCAACAAACACAATCGCCGCTTTACCATCAGTCGCTGACTTGCGAGCGGAACCAAATAGTTTCGCCACGTTCTGCTCAGCCTCACCAAGCCACTTAGACATAATCGAAGCAGCATCAATACTGTAAAAGTTCGCATCAATCTCAGTCGCCACAGCAGCCGCCAAAAGCGTCTTACCACAACCAGGAGGACCAAACAATAAAATTCCGCGAGGCCAACCAAGAGGGAACAAATCAGGACGCTGCACAGGATAAACAATAGCTTCCTTCACCGCTTTTTTAGCAATGTCTAAACCGACAACTTCAGCCCAATTCACCATTGGACGCTCAGTAACCACAAGCTCCTCGTTATTGGGCTTCATTGTGCCATCGTTTTCCATTGTTCCGCCACCGCCTGCAGCATCATTGTTTGCTTCAGCACGCATCTCAGCAGAAGAAACAACACCCTGCAAAGCTTTAATCCGTTCCTGATACGCGATTGCACGCTGAACGTAAACTTTGTTCAAGCCGTATTCAGGATACAACTGCACAAGCTGAAGCAGGCTTTCAATTGCTTTTTGGTAAAGGGTAATGGCTCGACCTTTTTGCCCTTGTTTATCTAAGCGGACAGCATCCAAGGCATATGCTGTTGCTGCTTTCTCAAGTTCGTGTGAAGCACTCATTTTTTTCAATCTCTCCCTATTCTGGCGGTTTTAACTCAAGCTTAATTTTGCCCTGTGAACCAAGATTTTCAAGGGCACGCTCAATCTCTCTATTGGACGTTTTCAACTCGCTAGAGCAACGTGAAAGATCAATCTCCCCATTGCACCTGCGAACATACTCTAGAAGAACCTCTTCTAGCGTTTGCTGCTTAGCTTGCTGTTTCACTTGCATAGTAATTTCTTTAACTTCAGACTTCTTATACGAAATCAAGGTGTTAGAAACATCAAAACCTGATTCCTGCATTGCCTTTTTCCCAATCATCTCAGACGAAGACGCAGTCAAGGCAACAAGCTCCTTGATTGGCATTTTAGCCTTCGCCGCGGGAGCTGAAACAGGAGGCTCTGGAAGGGTTTCAGCAATTTTATGCTCTATGAAACTTGAAACTTCTTTAAGGATTTCATCGCCTGCTTCAGTCTTGTGACCAACTGGAATCACGTTTTCGTCACTTTGAAGCTTAGTGGCGTGAAGCGTCTCTTGAATTGTACTGTTAACAGTGTTTAATTCAGTGCTAACATCAGGTAAAACCTGGAACAACTCCGAAGAAACATTTTGAAGCAACCGCAAAGCCGGCTTTAAATCAACTACAATATCACTGAGTTCCTTGATGGTTTCAAGCCGAAGAATAACACGTTCAATAGCCAACTGCACGCTGTAGAGAAACTTTACCAAACGACGCACTTCAGCTAACTCAGTAGCGCAGATTGCGGCTTTTTCTTTATTATTCTTTTTCAACGCACCCATACAGGTTTCAAAAAGAATGCGGTCACGTTCTTTTAAACGATAACTTGCCTGCTCAAGCTTATTTTGCTGAGTTCTAAGGGTATAAATAGATTTAGTAGCGACATCACGAATGGGAGAAGGATTTTTGTTAGTTAAATCTATTTTTCCTTTCCCTCCATGAGTCACTCACATTCATATTTGAGGCTAAAGCCCTGCTTTGCCGACTTCTTTCACGTAAACAACAACAGGTGGCTCTGGCAGCTCTGAAACTTCAGGCTTAGTGTTTGTAGAGACTTGTTCAGCGTAAACTTTGTTGGCTTTAGGAATATGAGTTGCAGGGTCACCGATTAGTATACTGGAAATCTTGCTTTTCGTCAGTTCGTAGTCTGTTTTTTCTGTGGTTGCACGCTTAAGGCTCTCTTGCAGCAAATTGAAGGCTGTTTGATAGGTTTGCTCGTCAACTTGACCGATTTCATGTTCAAGCTCTATGTTAGCTATGGCATAGCTTAAGGATTTGACTTCTTCATCGCAACGAGCAATTTCTACAGAGGATTCGTCAACTATCACTTGAGCGTCCTTTTTAAGTTGATTCAAGACACCCTCGAAGCTGTTGTGCAGTTCCTGGAATAACTCTGGCGAAATTTTCTTCTTGTCATGTAAGTCTTTAACCGCTTGATCTTTGCGCCATAAAAGCGGAATTTGGTCGCATAAGACGTTTGCTTGAGATTTAATTTTTGAGATGAATGTAACTTCAGCCCCGTTAAAACGCAGGTCTTCCATGGGCTGTTTTGAGAATGAACCATCAGCAAACTCGATAAATACAGCGTCAAATTTTCCATTAGGTGCTAATGCAAAGGATGCAACTTTACCAATTACTTTGCCATACTCGTTTTTTATGGGTTTACCAAGAGAAAGAAAAAGATTGGAGTTAGACATTTTCTGTTTTTATCCTCCTATTTTAGTAGCCCTCGGTTGTTCTCTCTGCTTGAGGTGCCGAAGAGGGCATTCCGGGTGGCAGGTCTGGGAATCTGTCTTTTATCTTCTGCTCTGCAACTGTTGCCGCTTCAGTTAGAATCTTTGATGCATCTTCGTTGACTGAGTCAAAGTTCAGTGTCATGCCGCTGCCTTGGCCTGCTTCAATCATTATTCCGCTAAGCATGTTACCGATTTCGCCTAGTTCATTTTCTGCTTCAGGGAACACGCTGACTAGTCCACTTCGGACTGAGCGCAGTACACCCACTGCTGGTCCCAAAGTTGAGACTACGTCACCTAGTTCTGAAACTGTGCGTAACCGCAAGGTTATTTGTTCGAGTGCAAGTTTAGCGTTCATAATTAACTTTGACATTTTTCTGACTTCGGCTAACTCGTTAGCGAAGACGTTTGCGCGTGCACTGTCGTGTTTTGTGTAAGCATCAACAATTTTTGCAAAGATGGCCTTATCTCTTTGAGTGAACCTCTCAGTTGCTTGGTCTAGCTTTTGCACTTGCAAGTCAATGCGCCTGACTGCAAAGTCTAGTCGTGGTTTTAGTGGTCCTGGTGGTTTGACCGCGTCTTTGATGCGGTTTGTGAATGGCGCTTCTTCGCGTTTACTTTCCCATTTTCGAGCGAATCTTTCTGACAATTAATTTTACCTCCTAACACACTGAACTGTAGAAAACCAAGTTATACATTGTTAATATGATGGAAATATGCACGTATATATGTAGAGATATACATGGCTTGAAAAGTCCATTGTAGCTTGATTTAATATGTTAAAGACTACGTGATCGCTTGCTACAGTTTATACAGAAATGTGTAAGTTAGACTAAAAAGAAGCCTAAGCTAATGCTAACTTAAAAGGTGAAATAATATGAGTAGTAGATTGAAAGTATTCGGTATAATCGCTCTTTTAGGCTTCGTGGCAGGCGTCATTGCACAGGTTACAGCAACATACTTCATTCCATGGATACTTGACGTTTTGCCTCTTCTGGGTGGCGTAACTAACTTTGTAGTTTCAGGTTTTGCAGGCGCAATCTTAACCGTTGCCATAGTCAGCGTTTGGGCGTATTTAACCGGAAACAAAGACAGATACTAAATATCCCATTTTCCGGCTCTTTCTTTGCCGCATAAAGTAGACAACACTTTCTCAAAATTAAGATTTTTCAAGCTTTTTGGTGGACTCAGTAGCGGAAAAAGACTTCACAAGCCTCCAGCACAATTTTCCCCGCTTTCAGCCTCATCGTACCTCGATATCCTCATTGTCCAACGGTTACTTAATTGAACAGATTAATTTGTGTTTCCGCCTATCGAAGATTGTATTGGCATTCTTTGGCAGTAGTAGTGGGAGAAAAGTTCCTTAGCACAACCACAACCAAAGCTTTGAGCGTTAAGTTGCGTTTTCTGGTTTGTTTGTGTAACCGTTTGCTGGCTGGTTGTGCAATGTGCCACAAGCCGATGCGTTCGCGGTTTGGCTATGTTGCTAGTGTCTGTTGTGATTTTTTTCTATACCCCCCTTATATAAAGGCGGATACGAAAGCGTATGCGCAAA
>CAYMLF010000174.1:0-4607 GCA_964391275.1 uncultured Candidatus Bathyarchaeia archaeon | reverse complement strand
TATGTTGGTGGCGGCGAGGTCTCTCTGACTTGACCTCCCCTCCCTTATATAAAGGGGGTTTGGGTTTGACAAATAGTTTTAAATAGTTGTAAATAATTAATTATTTACAATAGGCAGGTTAACGCATGAGGTCAACAGGAAATCTCGCATCCCCACTTAGCCAAACACAAAAAACCGTTTGGTCAATGATAACAAAAGGCTTATCCACCACAATAATCGCGGATAAACTCAACACTACACGACAATTCGTCAACCAAACAAAACTTGCAGCAGAAGCAAAACTATCCACAACGCTTCTTGATGTTGCCCAAGCAAACGACCTTCAAGTCACAAAACTGTACCCCCAACAAGGAATGCTGCTAGGTTATCACCCTGCCTTAAACCGCAAAGCCATCCTCACCTACAGCACCAATTATGGCATCAAAGTCTGGTATTGGCACAAAAACGCTGAAGAAATCACAAACGAAGAATTTCTAAGACAAACACGAATGTATCTGCTAGACATCGCCAAAGAAAGAGGCTTAGAAATAGACAACGCAGAAAAAATTCACCCTGCCAAATTGGCAACTATCGTTTTTTCTAAACTAATGCCTGATGCAGGATTAAGTGACCAATAATGACTGCACAAACAAACGTTTTAAGCCGCTTACGAAAGCCCGTCTTAACAGTTTCTTGTGCGCTGCTTTGCTTGCTTCCTCTCTTATTCTCCACTCCTGCAGACGCGAATAATTCTTTTCCGTCAACGTTTCACGTTACCTTCCTAGGTCACCATTCATCATCAGAGCCAAACCCAGATGGCACGACACCATCTCTTTGGGTACGATTTTTGAACGGAACCGACTGTTTTCCTAAAACAGTGAATGTTACTTTCTCTGTGGAAGAATCGTCTGAAGGCGAATATACTGTCAAGTTTATGCTTACCTTTGATGGGTTTTATGATGAAGTATCTTTGCCGGCCACTGTTTCAAATGGTCGTGTTTTCATCGATTCCACTCCAACAATATTTGTTGTAGACCCAGCTTCTTTAGTTGATAATAGCACTATTCAACTCTTCCAAACAGAAAACCTAACTCTATCTGGCACTGTTCTCAACGATGGACGACCATCAACTTTAATTAACGATTATCATGTAGCTTCAAAAGTAGTGAGGGCTTTCTATCAGAAAACTAACTCATCGGAACTACAATTGCCTGGGTCGCTATTGTTTGGATCCACTCATTTGTTTTTTGATCCAAAAAATGGAGTAATGACTCACGCTCCCACTAAATTTAGTGACGTTCTTTTAAACAAGTTAGGCATAATGTGTATTATTGATGGAATTTTTGACTTAGTGGATTATTCAGAAAACTTGGATTTTACTTTAGTGAGCCTTTCACCTCCACTTTGGCAGCTCATAATAATACCTGCAGCTGTCATACTGCTTGTCTTAGTGGTGCTTTTAGTTTACAGATCTTCAAAGAAGAAAAAGAGCTGCAGACTAAAAAACAACTCCAAACTTCTAAAAATCCACATCGCTTTTGTATCAAAGAAAGAGGGTGCGTATTATGGGTTCTAAAGTTATTGGCGAATTTAAATCTGTAACAAAACGGTTTGGCGCTACAACTGCACTCGATGGCCTCAGTTTGAAAATATGTCAAGGCATCAATGGGTTGATTGGTCCAAATGGCTCAGGTAAAACAACAGCAATCAGGTTAAGTTTAGGGTTAATCAAGTCTAATGCCGGTAAAGCAGAACTGTTTGGATTTGATTGCTGGAGTGATTCTTGTGCTATTCGCCGTAAAGTGGGCGTTTTGTATGAAAAACTTGCCTTTTACGATCACCTATCAGGTATTGAGCAGTTAAAGTTAATGGCTACATTGAAGGGTGCGCCTGAGTCTTTAGTTGAGCTAAAGGAGCTTTTGAGACTTGTTGAGCTTGATGAGGCGGCTCATGACCGATGTATTGGCGGATATTCCGCGGGTATGCGTCAAAGACTTGGCTTAGCACAGGCGCTTTTGGGTGGTCCGGAGCTTGTTATTCTTGATGAACCTACTTCAAATTTGGACCCGTTGAATCGTGCAAAAATACTTGAGTTAATTACTTTTTTGAATAAAGAAAAGAACACTTCTTTTTTGATTTCAAGCCACATATTGCCTGAAATTGAAAGAGTTTGTGATAATTTTATTTTGATAAATAAGGGTAAACTGTTGCGTCAAGGGGCAATAGAGCAAATGATTGATAAGACTTCTACAACAAAATTCATTGTTAAAGTACAGCCAATTGGGTCGGTGGCGGCTCTTTTAAAAGACGAGAAATATGTTGAAGATTTATCGATAGTTGATAACTCTTTACATGTCACTGTGCGTGATGTTGGGTTGTTTAAGCAGCGTTTGCCTTTGCTTATAAGTCAAGCGGGCGCGTCTTTGGATGAAGTGAAAATGGTAAAGTCTGATTTAGAAACGGTTTTTAAATCGGCTGTTGAGGAGGCTTAACGCGGTTTGTCTGTTAGAGCGGGTTTGGCGTTGTTGAAGGCTGAGATGGGAAAAGTTTGGGGCAGACCCATATTAGAGATTACGGTTGCTCTTATGGCAGTAATGGCCATCGTTTCAGTAAGACCGCTTACGGAGATTGTTTTGCACTCGGAATTTCCAGCTGCTTTTCAATCTGCGATAACAGGGAGCGTGAGCTCTACTGTGGCCTCGTTGATGTTGCCATGGGTTATTATGTGTGCGGTTTTGATGTCTTTGTCTTTTGCTAGAGACTATGAGCAGGGGATTATGCAATCGCTTTTATCTGTGCCAGTCTCTCGTAAATTGTTTTTTACGATAAAGTTTGTTGCAGTAATTTTGCCTTTGACTTTGCTTTCTTGGGGGTTTACTACGTTTTTTGTGGGCATGACTTTTTATTCAAGTCCTTGGCTTGTTTTACAGCTTTCCTTTTTTGCTTTACCTGTTTCTCTTTTGTCTCTGATGTTTTGTGGAGGTATAAGCGTTTTAATTGCTTTAACGATAAAGCGCACTATTCCATCAGTGCTGACTGCATTGCTTGCAAACTTTTTCTTCTGGTTCCCAACAACTATATCCACTAACAGTCCAGTTTGGGAGGGGTCTAGTTATGCTAATTATTTGTGTTTAACACCTTATAAAGGGGCTTTAGCTTTACTGGATAAAATGCTCGGCATAGTCCCTAAAATTGTAACGCCACCAATAGCAGAATCGCTTGAGTATAATCTTTCTGCGGGTAGTTTTGCTGCTTTGCTGCTTTTTTATGCATGTTTACTGGTAATTCCTATGTTTGTTTATTTCTCTCGGAGGTTTGAAATATGCGAATAAATATTACACGACTTGGTTTAATCTTGCTAATCATTGGAGTGGTTTTATTACTTAATTTCTGGACCGCGTCCCTTCCGTGGTCTTCAAAAATGGGTACTGGATTTATTGAGCCAGGTGAAACCAGGAGTTATGGTTTGTTTATGCCTCCAGTTGGTTTGGGAAATCTTGTTGTAGAAGGTGATACTTTGGTGCCACCGACGCCTCCGCCAAATGCTACTGCTGTTAATGGCGCGATTCACGTTGATGGGTCTCCAATTCGCGTTGAGTTTGATGTGCCTGTGCATTTAGTGGTTGTTAGTCCGTCGAATGTGACTTTGGTTGATGTGGAAGTTGTTACTCCGCATACGGTTCAACTTAATTTCGAGGAACGCGGCGAGTACATTGTTCACGGAACAAATTTGGGTAATGAGAGTTATCCTATTTCAGTTGCCTTAAAGTTTTCAAGAGACGGGGATGTTGTAAATAGGGAAGCAGACAAGTTTCTTGTTAGCCTAGTTTTAACGGTAAGTGGATTTGTGCTTTTTTGTTTAGGTTTAAGCACGTCTCTACTCTTAAAACACAAAAGGAATAATGCTAAAAAAGTCAAAACAGTTAGCTCAAAGCAAAGACCAAATTCTTATAACATAGAAAATCAAATGGGAAGTGTAAAACAATGAAACGCTACATTCCAATTCATACCCAGGGCTGGCTTCCACAAGACCCCTACATACCAAGCCACCTAAAAATTGTCTCCAACAGGCATAGACGAATAGGCAAAGCAAAAACTGTTGCGGGGTCAACTTTATTGCTTATCGGCTTAATTGCGCTGTCGGTATCGATTTTGGCTGTGCAGCAAACGCGCGCAGTTCATAGTGACTCTTATGTCTTGGCGTCTAACCAGAAAAGCAGCGAGGTGTCAACAGCAGGTGGACACTATTCTTTTGACCCTTTTTACAATATGCACTCCTTTGGGGGTAAAGTAATTGTTGAAGGCGAGAATGTAGAGTTTAAAGTCGTTAGTAGAGAACCGACAGTGATGACTTATGACCTTAACGGAAGAAAGATAAACTGCACTGTTTATATGCGGGATTCAGCAACTCACGAAGTGCTCAGCACAACCGTCGATGGCACATACAAGTTCAATCTTCCTGCAAACGGCGACTACGCCTATGAATATATTGTCCAGAATACTGGTAGCCAGCAGGCAAGAGTAAGATTTCAGCTACAAGAAACACAAATAGCTGTTAGCAGGTTGATACCTGGCGCAATTGCACTGTTAGTTACTGCTCTTCCAGGAACGATTCTGATTGTAAGTGG
>CAYMLF010000173.1:0-4614 GCA_964391275.1 uncultured Candidatus Bathyarchaeia archaeon | reverse complement strand
ACCGTTACAGGCATGGTTTGCCCAGCTGAAAACAACAAGTCAGTGCGCATCGATTTCACAAGGCCAGATTACACCTACATTGACAGATGGACAACCACTGACGAGAACGGCAATTTCTCAATGACACAACAGCTTGACATGATAGGTTACTGGAACATTTTCGCAATAGACGGGCACATGTGCGACCGACTCCACACAATTGTAAATGACCCAGCAAACCCAGATGCGCCACTGCCCACCCTAATCCCCCTGCCGCCATACAAACCGAACTATTCCGTTATTGCCCTAGCTTCAGTTGGTCTGGGCATCGCGGTGACAGCGGTAGCGTTTGGCAGAACAAACCGAACCAGAAAAATCAGTTCGCTTCGCTTGTTTGTCCAAATAACGTTTGTTCTGTTAATTTTCATCGGCATCTTTATTGACCATCAAAACCTGCCGATACCCGCAGAGCAGATTTCACCCCATGAAGTCTTAATAGCCACAGACCTTTTCGGTGTCCACTTGCCCGATGGTATCCCAGTGCCGTTTTTCGGCTGCTACTATCCCTGCGGAAAAACCGTAACCTGCGCACTCTGGGAGCTGCAAACGTACATTTACCCGTTTTCTGATGCTGGACGCGGTTGGGGAGTGGAGTATTTCTCGTCGGGGCTTTCGCGGTTAGCAGTGGTTTTTGGAGTGGTTATTGTCTCAGCTATTGTGCTGGGCAGAACCTTCTGCGGTTGGATATGCCCATTTGGCTTGTACACGGATTTAATGACTAGGCTGCGGAAGGCGTTGGGGATTAAGCATTATAGTTTTTCAGACAAGTTTAACGAGCGTTTCCACCAGTTAAGCTACGTCATTTTAGCGCTAATAATCATATTAAGCGTAATTTTTGCATCCCAAGCGTTAACAGGGACACAGTTAATTCCTGGAACCGAAAAAGGCGGCTTCGTATACAATTATTTGGCGGCGCCGTTCTGTCAAGTGTGCCCCATGAAGCCTCTGTGCCTGATAACCCAGACTGGCATGGGATTAATGAAGGCTGAATGGATTACCGAAAACACAACTGGCGCATTTTACGAGTTAGGTTACTACTTAACCTCAACCAACGTGATTATCTTAGGAGTGGTAACTGCAGCCGCATTTTTCTTTAGGCGTTCATGGTGCCGCATCTGCCCACTGGGCGGTATGATGGCGCTGTTTAACCGTTTCCAACCATTCAGACGAATATCGGGTGTACGGTTAGAAAAAAACGAAGAAAAATGCACTAAATGCGGCATCTGCAAGCGTGTCTGCCCAACGCAGGTTAAAGAAGTGTACGAGCAGAAAAGCGGCGATGTAGCCTCGTCACAATGCATTTACTGTCTACGCTGTGTTGAGATGTGTCCATATGAGGACTGCCTTAAATTCAAGTTCGCAGGCAAAACCATTTGCAAGTCACGTAACTGGCTAAATAATACAGATAAAAAGTTGAATACTTAATGAACCAAAAAACCCTATTCCGTTTCGCTTTAGTTGCTTTCCTACTGCTGGGCATATTACTAATTTGCATTTCCAGCCCTGCGATTTGCCAGGATGCCGTTACCCGTACAACAATTCTCATTCAAAGCGACGGCAGCATTTACCCTGCATACGTGCCGATTCAAGTAGACGGTAGCACTTATACGTTAACCCAAGACATCTATGACCCAATACTTATCGAAAAAAGTGGAATAGTTTTTGACGGCGGTGGTCACTCGCTTATTGGTCCACTCAATGAAACCCAGCGTAAAGCAGAACAGGTAATCGGCATTGGACCAACCAACGAAACCCAAGTGCCCTACATTATCGGTATTGACGTAAACGACGGGGTTTCAAACGTGACTATCAAGAACTTGAAGGTGCATAACTTTAGCATTGGAGCCTATATTCATTCAACAGGCAACACCTTGCAGGAAAACTTTGTTTACGACAACATCGTTGGAGTGTTGCTTTCAGGCTCAGCAAACACTATCTACAAGAATTACATCGCTAATAATGAACAGGGACTGTTTTTCGGGTTTGAACCTGTCGATGACGTGGGCAACATTCCTTCTGACGTAAAAATCAGCCACAACAGCTTTGATGAGAACACGTGGCAGCTTAGCGGATGCGTCTGCAAAGAGTACAACCTTGATGAGGAACGGCACTGTTGGGATGACGGCAAAGAAGGCAACTACTGGAGCGACTATAAAGGCACAGACGAAAACGGCGACGGCATAGGCGATGAGCCTTATGTGGTTGACATTTTAAATCAGGACCGCTATCCACTTATGCAAATGCCTATTTCCCTCTACCCAATCCAACAGCCATTATCAATTGACATGGTGATTTTGATTGTTTCTGTTCCCCTGATAGCTGTTGCAGTTCTCCTTATCTTTAGAGAAATTAAGAAAGCAAATCGCATTTAGGCAGGGCGGTATCCTTTTATCCCCAATTTCGTTTAACGGTTAACGGTGACTTGATGAAAGTAGTTGCTTTTAACGGAAGCGCCAGAAAAGACGGCAACACAGCCATCCTAATCCAACGCGTACTAGCAATTCTTGAGCAGGAAGGAATTGAAACCGAATTTATCCAACTTGCTGGTGAGCAAATTCACGGCTGCACGGCATGCGGCGTCTGCGGAAAAATCCAAAACCGCGAATGCAAAATCGTCAACGACAACGTCAACGCCTACATTGCCAAGATGGCTGAGGCAGACGGCATAATTCTGGGTTCCCCAACGTACTTCTCGATGATGACGCCCGAGCTTAAAGCGCTCATTGACCGAGCAGGATTCGTTGCAAGGGCAAACGGTGACATGTTCAAACGCAAAGTCGGTGCCGCCGTAGTTGCCGTGCGCAGGGCAGGTGGGATACCAACCTTTGACGCCATAAACCACTTCTTCCTTATCAGCCAAATGATTGTTCCTGGCTCTTCTTACTGGAACGTCGGGGTGGGTAGAGCAAAAGGTGATGTTGAAAAAGACGAGGAAGGGTTGAAAACGATGGATGATTTAGGAAAAAATATGGCTTGGCTGATAAAACAGCTCAAACCAGCCAATGTTACCCCATAAAAAGGGGCTTTTTAACCCATTATTGCTTTGAGGTCTTCGTCAGCAGTCGTTATAGGCATGATGTTGAATTTTTCAACCAGCACTTTGAGGATGTTTGGCGTTATGAACGCTGGCAAGCTGGGGCCGATGCGAATGTCCTTTATGCCCAAGTACAGCAGCGACAGTAATATGGCTACGGCTTTCTGTTCATACCATGACAGCACCATTGACAGCGGCAAGTCGTTTACGCCAACATGGAACGCATCCGCTAAGGCTTGAGCAATCTTTACTGCTGAGTAAGCATCATTGCACTGTCCAATGTCCAGCAACCGAGGAATTTCATCGATTGTACCTAGGTCTTTGTCAAAGAATCGGAATTTACCGCAAGCCAACGTCAGGATGATTGTGTTTTTGGGTGCTTTTTCTACCAGTTCAGGGTAGTAGCTTCTAGAGCCCTTTGCGCCGTCGCATCCGCCGACAAGCAGGAACCGTTTGATGTGTCCGTCTTTGACGGCTTGTATGACTTTGTCGGCAACGCTCAATACTGCGTTTCGTCCAAATCCGACCATAACGGTTTTGCCTTCAACGTCTGCTGGGTAACCTGGCAGTTCGAGGGCTTTGTTGATTACCTCAGTGAAGTCTCTGCCGCTGATGTGCTTTACGCCTGGGTAGCCGACTGGTCCAGTAGTGAATATGTTGCTGCTATAGCTATCCATTGGACGCTGGATGCAGTTGGTTGTCATCAAGATGGGACCTGGAAACTGAGCGAACTCTCTTTGCTGATTAAACCATGCCGTGCCATAATGCCCGTAGAAATGCGGGTACGCTTTGAGTTTTGGGTAGCCGTGGGTTGGCAGCATTTCGCCGTGAGTGTAAACGTAGATGCCTTTGCCTTGGCTTTGCTTTAAAATCTCCTCTAAATCTTGAAGGTCATGACCTGAAACCAGGATGGCTTTGCCTGCTTTAGCGCCTAATGGCACCTTGGTGGGGACTGGGTGGCCGTAGGTTTCAGTGTTGCCTGCGTCAAGCAGTTCCATGGCGCGTATGTTGATTTCTCCGCATTTGAAGACTAAACCGACAAAGTCGTTTACGCCGAGGGCTTTGTCGAGTGGGGCAGCTAATGCTTCGTATATGAAGTCGAAGACACGCTGATCTTTTTTGCCCAGCAAATATGCGTGGTAGCTATAAGCGGCGACCCCTTTCAGTCCAAAAGTAAGTAGCCACTGGAGTGAATGAAGGTCTGGATCCATCGTTGGATCAGAGTTTATTCCATGTTGTTTGCCCTGTGCAACTAAGCCTTCTATTGTGCTTTCAAGCGGCACATGGGGTACGGTAACGTTTACCTGCTTGTGCAGTTGTTCGTGGAGTTCAGCGGTTTTTCTTATGTAGGCTACGATTGCTTCAGGGTCAAAGTTGACGTTGGTTAGTGTGGCAAATAACGCTTCAGCTGTGAAAGCACCGACTTTCTCATCGTTCCAACCAGCTTTTCTTGCTTGTAGAGCATGCTGGCTGAGTTCTCGAAGTCTGTAAACGAGGAGGTCTTGGAGGTTTGCGACTTCGGGGGTTTTGCCGCAGACGCC
>CAYMLF010000172.1:0-4619 GCA_964391275.1 uncultured Candidatus Bathyarchaeia archaeon | reverse complement strand
CTGAACCTTGCTTGTTTTTAGTCTTAACCGTTTCAGACCATGCAAATCGATATCAAGCGAAATCGTCTCCAAGCCTTTCTCAACGGCTATTAACGTAAATTTTCCCGCGCCAGTGCCAACGTCACAAACCAGTTTGTAGTCTGGGTTGTTGATTGCTTCTCTGAAAAAATCCGTTTCTATCTTGGTTAAGTAGCTGCCCATTTTTGTTCTTGCCGCTGATTCCCAGAAGGTTTCGGTGGAAAGGTCTTTCATGTTCTTTGTTCCTTTTAGGGTGAATCTGTGGTTTAAAATAATAAAGCTTCTCTAGTCCTACGCTGAGATGTCGTTTACAAACCGCTTGAGGATTTCTTGGTTTCTGACTTCAGGATGGAAAAGCACGCCATAAATTTTTTTGTGCTTATGCCTTATCGCTTGGATGCATCTTGCGGATTCCGCTAAAACGTCAAAGGTTTCTGAAGGCTCAACAGAATAGTTGTGAAGCGCGTAAGCCGTAAATGAGTCTTGAAACAGCTGGTTCTCTTTTACTGTCTTGATTTCTGTCATGCCAATCTGCAGGCAAGGCGTCAGGGGCACCTCGAAAACTAGGCTGATGATTTGCATGCCCGCGCAGATTCCAAGTATGGGCTTGTCTGTTTCTTTAATCCAACCGAAACTGTTAACGCTTTTTATGGCTTCAGTGTCTTTTAAGGCGTTTCCAGAAAGCACAACACAACGATAGGCGCCCAGTTCTGAAGGCGTAACCTCCAAAAAATGCTTAACAACGCATTTGTCCATCGGCGCCAAAACCGAGGCGATTGAGGCTACAAACTCGTTGTACGCCAGAGAAGCCCTCTGCCAGTTCAAATCAACAATCAGAATCATTTGGGCACCAACCGCGCCTTCTTAATCAAGAAAACGCCTGAATCAAAATTCCACATGATTTCCGAGTTGGTTACTTCGATTTTATGTTTAAAGTCTGGGGAATCCAGAACGGTGGTTTCGATTTCGCCGCCCTCTCCAGTAACGCTCAAGCCATAAGTCTTTGACAAATCAGTCAAATGCGCAATCATACCTGCGTCTAACTGTTTGCCAAGCCATTTTTCATTTAGCGGGTACGCAAAAACCCCCGAGACGATTACTTGAAAGTTTTTTTCCAGTAGGGTTTCCAGTAGCGCTTTTTGGTTATGCTTCCACAATGGGTTGAAACACCAAATACTCAAGCGGTTGCAGATTTGCTGAACCCTTGACGCCTGATAAACTGACTCTACAGCGCCAGTGACCACACCGTCGATTCCATGCTCGTTTTTTGCTTTTATAATTGCCTTTTCTAAGTCGTAGAGTTCTTCCTCTTTTTTCCCTTCAGTGGCAACCGAAACTATGGGCAACTCTAAAGCTTGTGCCTGCAGTTCAGTGACGTCAATGTTTGGCGTGTGAAACATGAAGCTTTCCTTGTTTTTAGATACAATCGTGATTAGACACGCTACTTCTTCCTTCTCTGCCGCCAAATGCAGGGCAAGCGTGGAATCCTTGCCGCCCGAGAATAGCACTCCAAGCTTCATGCCTACCATTAGGGGTAAGCTTGAATAAATAGAAACTGATTCCTACCGATTTCCACTTAGGTTGCCGAAAAATTAATTTAAACAGAATTGCCTATTTAATCAAAGCTTCTATTTCATGGGCAGTTAAAAATGGGCAGACTATTGATTATCTCAAATAGATTACCTATTAACCTTTCAAAAGAGAATGGTCAATTTAAAGCCGAGCGCAGTGTCGGCGGATTAGCAACAGGAATCGGATCCATTTACAAGGCGAAAGAGAGTGTTTGGATAGGCTGGCCTGGTTACAATGTTCAAAAATTGCCAAAAGAAGAGAAAGAGCAAATTACCAGTTTTCTTAAGACCGAAAATTGTCATCCAGTTTTCTTAACGCCTTACGATGTTAAACAGTACTATGGGGGCTTCTGCAACAATACCATTTGGCCCCTATTTCATTACTTCAGCAGTTATGCCAAGTACGACAAAAGCTATTGGAAAAGCTATGAAAAAGTAAATGAAAAATTCTGTGAAGCCATTATGGAGATTGCCAAACCAGATGACGTCTTTTGGATACATGATTATCAGTTGATGCTTCTTCCGCAAATGATTAGGGAACATTTGCCTGAGGCAAAAATCGGTTTTTTCCTACACATTCCCTTTCCATCCTACGAGATTTTCCGTCTTTTACCCTGGCGTGAAGAAATTTTGAGTGGTCTTCTTGGTGCGGACTTGGTTGGCTTTCACACTTACGATTATGCAAGACACTTTCTGTCCAGTGTACGCAGGATTCTGGGTTATGAAAACTCTCTAAGCGAAATACAGACTGGAACCAGACTGGTAAGAGTAGACCTTTTTCCCATGGGAATAGATTATAACCATTTTTATGACACTGCATCAAGTGCAAGCATCCAAAGAGAAGTCGCTCGCATAAGAAAAAAAGCTGGAACTCAAAAAATCATCTTATCCTTTGACCGCTTGGACTACACTAAGGGAATTCCGCTGAGATTGGAAGCCTTTGACGCTTTACTTGATAGAAAACCAGAATACCGCGGAAAAGTTGCGTTATACCTTGTGGCTGTGCCTTCCAGAACTAACGTGGGTCAATATCAAATGCTGAAAAAGCAGATTGACGAGTTAGTAGGACGCATCAACGGCAAGTATGCAACTACCGATTGGATGCCTGTGCGTTATTTCAGTCATGCTTTTCCGTACAAAATGCTGGTTGCTATGTATGCCATAGCTGATGTGGGATTAGTTACGCCATTGCGGGACGGCATGAATTTGATGGCTAAAGAGTTTATTGCAAGCAAAGTAGATGGCAAAGGCACGTTGATACTGTCGGAAATGGCTGGGGCAGCGCAAGAGCTGGGCGAAGCCATCATTGTTAACCCTAACAATCATGAACAGTTAATCAACGCTATAGATAAAGCGCTCAATACACCACTGGAAGAAGAACAAAGGCAAAACCGTATAATGCAAAATAGGCTAAAACGCTATGACATCCAACGCTGGGTTGAAGACTTCTTAAACCGCTTGGACAAGGCATGGGACAATCAACAGGCAAATATGCAACGCGTCATTACTTCCAAAATTCGCCAAGAATTATGCGACAAATACAAATCAAGCAAGAAAAGGCTGATACTACTTGACTACGATGGCACGCTGGTTTCCTTTGCAGATAAACCCGAAAAGGCTAAACCCACTAGTGAAGTTGTGGAGCTTTTGGCAAAACTCTCAGAGGACACTTCTAACGAAGCCGTGATTATCAGCGGAAGAAAACACGACACGCTAAACAGCTGGTTCAAATCACTCGATATTGGCTTAATCGCCGAACATGGCGGATGGATTAGAGAAAGATCGGGCGAAATTCATACGCCAGAAACCCTGTCTAATGAATGGAAAAATGAAATTCTGCCAATGCTGGAAATCTACAGTGACCGCACACCAGGTTCTTTTATTGAAGAAAAAGCGCACTCTCTAGTTTGGCATTATCGCAGGGCTGAGCCAGCACTTGGTTTTCTGCGTGCAAACCAATTGAAGGATGACTTGTCAGGGTTAACATCTAACCTTGGTTTAGCAGTGGTGGAAGGTAACAAAGTTATTGAAGTAAAGAACGCGCTCGTTAACAAGGGTCAGGCGGCACAATTGTGGCTTTCAAAACAGTGGGACTTCATACTTGCAGTAGGGGATGATAAAACCGATGAAGACCTCTTTGAAGTGCTACCGCCAAACGCTTATTCAATTAAAGTTGGAGTAGGCTCAAGTAAGGCACGCTTTAACCTGTTTTCTCAAACGCAGGTTTTGCCTCTGCTTTGGAGTTGTATAAAGAAGCAATGATGCCTGATTAAGCGCGTCTGCGTTTGAGCTGTTTCCGAGCATGCGAGATATTCCTTATGAAAAGTTTATGTGAATATCATTTGTGTTACTGTGTCTTTTTTGCCTGTGACCCAGACCTCGTCAGCAAACTTGGCGGCTTTTTGGGCTCGTTCGGCAGCGGTTTGGGGAAAAACCGCAATAATGTAACTGTCTCGCGGCAAACAAGCCTGTAGCGTTTCAATCCGTTTGCGCAGCCAATCTAACCTGACGGTTGAAGCGCATTCAACCCCAAACACAACACCCTCATCATTTTTAGCCAAAACTTTAACAAAAACCGTTTTCTTGCCGTAAGCAATGGGTACTTCAAATTTTATGTCCTTAAAGTCGCGGTCGTTCCAAAGTTTCAGTGCCGCAGCAATCTTTAGGTGCTCTATGACGGGTGAACTCTTGCGGGTTTGTGTTTTGTAGTTTGTTAGGAGTTGGTCTGGTATTCTTTCCAATTAAACATCCTCCACGTTTTTTTGTTGTGCTTTTGCCTGAATTTGGGATATCATGGCTTTTGTTATTTAAGGTTTGCCTATATTATTGAATTACTATTATATGGTTAAACCTTAACAACACAGATAAAATACAAACGCTAACTTGCATTGACCAAACAATGCCTGCCAAAAAAACCACAAAAGCCACCAAGCACCTGACGCCGTTGGGACAATTTGACAAGTTGACAGCTTCAATCAGGGTGACTCTTTACCTCTACAAGAACCCAAAATCAGGCATGAGCGCAATAAT
>CAYMLF010000171.1:0-4660 GCA_964391275.1 uncultured Candidatus Bathyarchaeia archaeon | reverse complement strand
TAAACCTCAAGGTTTTACCCCAAACTCGCCAGTCAAGGGCACAAAAGCGACGCCGCCAAGATTTTCCCTCTTTGCCCCTCCATCAGCCTCTTTAGTTACACGCAGCAGGTTTTGAAATAACTCCGCTTTGCCAACTGGAATAACCATTAAACCGCCAATTTTAAGCTGATCCAGAAGCGGCTGTGGAACCTCGGGCGCTGCCGCAGTAACGACGACGCGGTCATAAGGCGCCTTTTCTGGGTAACCTTGGGAGCCGTCAGTGTTAATGATGGTTACTCTGTCGCCGTAGCCAGCGTTTCTGATGTTTTTTTTAGCTTGGTCTGCCAAGACGGGTATGATTTCGGTTGTGTAAACGTGCCCCCATTCGCTTCTTGGCTCATCTTTTGGGGTGACAAGTTCAGCTATCGTAGCCGCGTGCCAACCGCAGCCTGCCCCAACCTCAAGCACTTTATGCCCCACAGCCAACTGCAACGCTTCATTCATTATAGAAACCATGTGGGGCGCTGAAACCGTCTGCCCAAGCCCAATTGATAAGGGCGTATCTTGGGCGCTGTAGGATTGCAACTCAGATGGCAAAAATTTTGAGCGTGGAACCGTACGCATTGCTAAGGCTACTTTGGGGCTTCGAAGTATGCCCTGTTTTTCCAAGTTATCGATAAGCTTATCCCAATCCGCCTTCTGCACCTTGCCACCCCATATTAGGTACAGTGTCTTCTGCTTTTAACAGATGTGGATTAAAAAGAAGTAGTAAAAGTATGGAGTAGCTGTGGTTACTTTACAGTAACTGATTTGGCAAGGTTACGTGGCATATCTGGGTCGTGACTGTGCGCTAACGAGACATAATATGCTAAGAGCTGCAGGGGAATAGCAAAGGGAATCGGTGAGAGTACGCTGGGGATACCTTTGGGAACTTCAATATAGTCGTCGGCTAAAGCTTTGATTTCTTGGTCGCCTTCTTCAACTACAGCGATTATGGATGCGCCGCGAGCTTTCATCTCCATGATGTTGCCGATTACGGTTTTGTGAGTGTCATCTTTGGGGCAAACAAACACTACTGGAAAACCGTTTTCTATTAGGCTAATTGGGCCATGTTTGCTCTCGCCAGCGGGAAACGCGATGGATGGAATGTAAGCGATCTCCATGAGTTTAAGTCTGCCTTCGTACGCTGTGGCAGTGCTTATGCCTCTTCCCAAGAAAAAGAACACTTTAGAGGCAGCGTATTTTTGGGCTATTTGTTTAACTTTTTCTTCTTGCGTCTTAACAATCGTATCTACAATTTCCGGTAGTTTATCGAGTCGTTCTTCAAGCGTATCAATCTCGTCTTGAGAAACCTTGCCCCGCTTCTTAGCCAACCGCAGTGCAAGCTGTGCCAGCACTGAAAGCTGAGACGTGAAGGTTTTGGTTGCTGCAACGCCAATTTCTGGACCCGCCTGTGTGCCAATGTAGACTCGGGAGATGCGTGTGAGGGTCGAGCCGATGACGTTGGTTAGGCTTAGGATGGTTGCGGCTCGTTGTTGAGCGCAGGTTACGGCGGCTATGGTGTCGGCGGTTTCGCCTGATTGACTAACTGCTAGGATGGTGCTGTCGATGTTAACTGATTTGCCATGCTGCTCTAGAAATTCTGAAGCGTACACTGGGTAAGTTGGAAGAAACGCTAGTTTAGAGAACATGTACGAAGCGGCAAGGCAGGCGTGGTAGCTTGTTCCACACGCTACAAGAAACACCTCGTTAGCACGGTCAAGGAAAGTTGAGAGCAAATCCAAATAATGCTCCTGCATACGCAACGTGTTGCGAAGCGTTTCAGGCTGCTCATGGATTTCTTTAATCATAAAGTGGGGATAGCCTTGTTTAACAGCCATTTCAGCAGTCCATTCAATAGTGACTGGTTCACGTTGAATTACACTGCCATCTTGAAGCCTTCGAATCTCGTAACCTTTAGCTGACAAAACAACAATTTCACCATTGTTTATCATGACAGCCTTGTTCGTGACGGGAAGAAATGCTGGGATGTCTGAAGCACAGAAAACGCCGTGACTGTTAACGCCTAAAACTAGTGGGCTTTCGTTTCTAGCACAAACAATTTTGTCGGGTTCACGGCTTGAGATTACTGCAAGCGCGAATGAACCGTCTAAGCGTTTAAGTGCCTCTTGCACGGCTTCAGTTAAGCCCAGTTTAGGGTTGTTTTTCCATATCTCTTCAATTAAGTGTGGAATAACTTCAGTGTCTGTTTTGGATACAAAATTGTGACCGAGGTTTTGGAGTTCGAGTTTTAACTCGCTGAAGTTTTCAATGATGCCGTTGTGGACGACGACGATTTCTCCAGTGCAGTCGGTGTGTGGGTGAGAGTTAACTTTTAATGGTGCACCATGAGTTGCCCATCGTGTGTGACCTATGCCCAAGTTGCCTGGCATGTCGGAGAGGTTTAAGATTTTGTCGACTTCATCGATTTTGCCCTGATCCTTTTTCAGGAAAATTTTGCCGTCAGAGATTGTTGCTATGCCTACTGAGTCATAGCCTCTGTATTCCAGCCGTTTGAGTGATGAATGGATTAGTGATGCAGCATTTGCACCGTTTAGAATGCAACCAAAGATTCCACACATTTTTTAGTCCTTCTTATTATCGCTTAACTTTTGGTTAATGAAGACTGTGAATTGCTAATTAAGATTTTTAAGATTTTACTGTCACCGTTAAAAAATTATTTTTAAGTGTTTGTAGCTTTTTTGACATGCATGCGTAAACATGCTAAGCGTTAGGGCAGGCAATTTTTCAACTATTAAAAAGAAATTTTTTATAGTACCGTACACGAATACGCTTCTAGACCTACAATGGACAAAAAACTGCTACTGCAAGAAAACGGCAACACACAAGAAGTCAAAGAAATCAGCATAATCAAAAACGCCCAACAACTCAAAATGATACTGGGCAGCTTAAGCTGGAAAATCCTCAGCATGCTCTCAAAAAAGGAAATGTACCCCTTAGAAATCGCTCGTCAACTAGGCATGCATGAACAAAAAGTGTACTACCACATTAGAAAACTTGTTAAGGCAGGCGTCATCGTGGTGCAACGGGAAGAAAAAAAGAAAGGCGCAATCGCCAAATACTACAAAACCGTGTCCCCAGCATTCGGCATAGAATTCCCCCTTGGCTACAGACTCATCCAAAACATTTGCACCCTGAGCATAGACGAGCCACTGCAAAAGTTTTTCCAAGAATTCATTGTTAACGGAGTATTTGATGGAAAAATCATTGTTGGCAGCCCTTCCCCTCATGGACCCTTCAAAACAAGCGCCCGAGATGGCCATTACGCGGCTCATTTGGCGCTGTTTATGGGACAGTTTGCCAAGATGCCCTCGGAGTTTGCCGTAAAACTTGACGTTGACGTTAAAGTGGAAAAAGAAGAAAAAAACAACCTGATTCTCGTCGGTGGATCAGGCACAAACCTGTTGACGCAAGAAATTAACGAGTATTTGCCCATCAAATTCATTATGCAATCGTCCGAGCAGGGCTTTTTGCTTGGCGGCTTATCCTCAAAAAAGACTGGGCGAATCTACACTTCTGACGTTGCAGGCTTAATCGCTAAAATCGTTAACCCATGGGACAGCACAAAAAGAATCATTGTTATCGCGGGAAACAAGGCAGTTGGCACCAAGGCGTGTGTGTTGGCTTTGACGAATTTTTGGAAGAAAACCCTGCAGCGGTTTGACGGCAAAGACACTTTTGCGGTTGTGGTTCAAGGCTTCGATTTAGACGGCGACGGCAAAGTAGACTCGATTGAGGTTAGCGAGTAAGTGAACGCCAAGAGTCAAAAAGAGGTTATCGTTGCTTTTGGGCATCAGAACATGCTGGCTATCCATCCGACAACGTTGATGATTACAAAAGATACCGACCTATCAAAGCAGGGTGACTGCATCGTTGCTGTTGGGGCTGACAAGGCTGTTGTGGATTTAAGCCCAGAATTCAAGGATGGCTTGAGAAACCCAAGGGCTAAATTAACAATATTAATTGAGGTTGACGGCACTGTTGAGCAAATCCACGCAGAAGGCTCACCCAAACTAACCCTAACGCACACAGCAGACATAGTCGTTAGAAAAAGCGATTTCACCTCAGACCGAACCCTTGCAATCCACGCAGACAAAGCCTCAAACGACTTACCCCGAGAACTAATAAAGAAACTAGCAAACCCTAAACAGAAAATAAAAATCACTCTGATTCTAAACGAACATTAACCGTCTAGGTCTGCGTTGACACAAGATAGTACGTTAATAACCCAACGTCAGCAGCAAACAACAGCAAACCTAAAACTGTAAGCACTTTAACTTCAAAAACTAACCCCAACACAATAAAAGAGACAAAAGCGATTAAGGTAAAAACAGCGGCGTACTTTAACAGAACCATTTTATCCATACTTTTCACCTCTTGCAGTTTTTTCCTCCAGCCCATGTTTGCTTGGTTCGCCCTCGCTTGAATGGGGTTTTCGTGAAAACCTGTGTTGTATTTTGTTTACCAAGCCTGAACTTGTTTTAAGCACTGGAGGCAACCCGATAAGGTCAGTTGTGACGGCAATCAAACGCACAAGTAATGCAAAGGTTACGGCAAAGGGAAGAATCGTAGTGGGCGAGGAGCTTATGCCTGTTAAAAGGAACACGTAGGCGGCTTCTTG
>CAYMLF010000170.1:0-4706 GCA_964391275.1 uncultured Candidatus Bathyarchaeia archaeon | reverse complement strand
CCCCCCTCCCTTATATAAAGCAATGTTGAAGGGGCTGGTTTTAGTCAATTACTAACTTTTCCATGGTTTTCTGCAAGATTTGAATTGAATTGATACCATTCGATTTTTTAACAATATTCAGGGTATCTGAAGAATCAAAAGAAAGGAGGTATTAGTAGTCAAGGATTTTCTTGACTGCGTCGTTTTCTACTTCATGCGCCAACGGAATACCCGTCACCTGCGTCGCCAACGTGCTGAGGCTCATCAAGTCGCCTCTGTCAAGCAGGTTGAGGTTCCATTTCCGGTTGCCCGCCATCAACTGCTTCAACCCCACGCCGACTCTGTCAGTTAGGTACGTGTAGACGCCGATGCTTTCAAGCGGAATCTCGCCAAAACGTGCCCCGTATTTAGCCTTCAGTTCTGGGGTGGCTATGAAGAACTTGTCTGGGGTTGCACCGAATTTGTCAACAAAGCTTTTTGGCAGTTTGCCTTCAGCTGCAAGTTGTTTGAAATAGCTTGCTTTCATGGCTGCCGTGATTGGCGAGCGCCCCATCAACACTGCCTTAACCATCGGGCCTTCTCCAAAGTTGCTCATTGCGATGGTTTTGAATATGCTGGTTTCTTCGATGAATCCGCCAGCCATGACAAGGTCTGGAACGTATTTTCCTTTTGCCTTCAGTATCTGTGCACATTGCAGTACGAGTGCTTGAAGGTATATTGTGGGTATGCTCATTTCATCCATCATTGGAACTGGACTCATGCCTGTGCCGCCGCCAGCACCGTCAAAGCTTAAAGCTTCAATTTTTGCTTCTGAAGCGAATTTCATGGTGTAGGCGACTGCTGATGGACGGTAAGCGCCTGTTTTCAGGAACACTTTCTTTGCGCCTTGCTTGCGAAGCCACTCAATGTCTTCTACGAAGTCTTTTTCTTTGGGAATGCCGACTCGGCTGTGGCGTTCAAAAGTGTTAAAGACGCCGTCTTTGAATGCTTGTTGAACCACTGGGTCTTCTGGGTCTGGAATAACAATGTAGCCTCGCTTCTTTAGCAAGATGGCTTTTTCTAAATTCTTAAGACGTACTTCACCGCCGATGGCTTTAGCGCCTTGCCCCCATTTACGCTCAATAACGTTTACTTCAAGTTTTGAGAGAGCGTACGAGTCTATGCCTAAACGTTGGTCTTCAACGTTAGTTTGTATAATTACGTCACCGTGTTTTCCATCCCAGAACTTCCTAAATGAATCGACTCTGCGTTTGAGTTCTGGTGAATGCGCGATTTTTCCACCCGTTAATTCTGCTTGCACGTCCATGCCTGCAATGTTTTCACCGATTGTTACGGATACGCCTGAAAGGGCTGCGCCGATTGCGAGGGCATCCCAGTTTGCACGCGCAACCTCGGTGGAGCCGAAAGCTCCTGTGAGGATTGGGAGTTTTAGTTTCATTCCGCCTACAACGGTTTCAGTGTTAGCGTTTGGGAATATGGCTGCTTCAGAGGTTGCAGCTATGCCTTTGGCTTCAAAAAGCCCTGCTTGAATGCTGAAGTGTGACCAGTCTAAACCGAAGTTTTTCAAAGCGCCAGCAGTGCTGGTTCCAAATTGGGCTGGTTCAGGGTAAAGTGCTTCTCTACCTCGGAAAGCTGAAAGACTGATTTCACAAAGAACGGGGCAGTCGCGAATGCAAATGGGGCACATGCCGCTGATTGTGCTTGTGTCTTTTACGCGGGTGTTGGTGCCCACTGTTGATTTTCCGTTTAAGTATGAACTGTTTTTTTGTACTCTTTCACTCAAATTGATTCCTTCCATATTTCATGGTGACTCATGAATTGTGCAACAGTGCACTTGTACAGTATTTAATGATATTGAATATCTTCTATATGCAAAAAATGATTTTCATATATAATAAATGAAAAAACGTTTACAGCCATACATGCCTTGAAAGACAGTTGAAGGCTTACCGTCAAAACGTTTGCTGAACCAACTTTTTAGGCGCGCTTTCACCTTTGAGGCATTTTGGACAGACACAAACGAATGGCAAATTTTTTGTTGCACAGGACTCAGAATACTTACAGGAAGTGCAAGCAAAATCCGCTCCGCAAACGCTACAGCTCTGTGTAAACACTATTTCAGACTTCAGAATGCTGCTTAATGTGTCGCAAAGCTTGTCGATGTTGTTATAGTTTTTAATGCTAAAACAACCTTTTTCACGGTTATAATCTAATCCAAGCCGTAGCAAGAGAATAAACTTCTCCTTCTCCACCCGTGGAAGCTTAAAACAGTTCTTATTCAAAACAACCATCCGCCATCTGCCTCCTAAAACATTTTCATAGACACCAGAAAGTCAACCTCTTCAGGGGTAAGCTTGAGCCACTCCGCAATTGGGTTAGCCTTCTTTTTCTGTTGCAACATAATCTTGAGGTAAGGCACAAAAATCAATTTAGCCTCTGTCTTGCTAACATGGCATAGAGCGCCGATTTTCGCGCAAATATTTCCCAAAGTTGTTCGTTTGCCCTTAGTCCAAAATAAAGTGATTACTTTGATTGGTGGCGAAATAAAAGCAAACGGCTTGTAAGATTCAGGATTCACCGCTGCGGCTTGTGATAGGTTATTGAAGAAGTATTTGAGTAGATGCCAGTTTTCAGTTCCGACTCTGCCACGGTAAACATCTGCTTGTGAAAGGTAATCATAAGCTTCCGCCAGTTCACACGGGTCAGTATAACGTCTTGGCATGTTATCACCGATAGCCATCAACAGGTCATCATAATCAACGCTGGAGTAACTCAAAAGTGATGAGACTTCACCAATGTTTTTGGCGCCAAAATAGCCCTTTAACGTATCATACATGCTAACGTCCTTGTTTCGTATACCCAACGCCAACGTATCCTGCAACGTTAACGTCTTGCCCTCTTCAGCTAGTCCCTGCAAGTCATTAATAGCTGAACGCACGTCGCCACGACTATTCATCGCAATTTTTTCAAGCGCTTCAAACTCAGCCTTAATACCTTCCAGCTGACAAATACGCTTCAACGCCAAAATAATCAAGGGAACACGCACCTGCTGGAAACGAATCAGCAAAGACACTTTCTTAAGAGGACGCAGCTTGTCGATGTCGGGGTCATTTGCCGCCATTATGACTGGCGTACGAGCGTTTTCAACAATCTTTATGATTGCGCTGACTCCTCCGCGGTCCTCATTGCCTGCTATACCGTCAACTTCATCCATGAACAGCATGTTGCCCTTGGTTTCTCCAGAAAAAGTGTCCAACCCCACAAACGAAGTGGCAGGAGCAGCTATGCGGTTAACCGCCTTCTCAGAGCGGGTGTCGCTAGCGTTCATTTCAATAATACGCAGTTTATACTCGTTAGCCGCTGCGTTCACCAAAGTAGTTTTGCCCACGCCGGGCGGACCATAAAGCAGCACAGCCTTCTTAGTATGCCGCTTGTTTTCTAGCCATTCAACAAAGAGCGCTTTAGCTTCCTCGTTCCCTATGACGTCTTTTATCGTTGTTGGCCGGTATTTTTCGACCCATAGGTCGTTTTTCAAGTGCTTTCTCCTTGGGGTTTACCCACTTTTGCAAATTGGGCTAAGAGCGCGCTTAGTTGGATGTCGTTGTTGGCGCCTTGCGTTAGACGGTAATCGTACTCGCCTAGTATGTCGCTGAGTTCTGCCTTTTGCTCAGGCGTTATGTAGGAGATTTTGAATAATTCACGCTGCATTTGACGAATGATTTCTGCACCAGTAAACCCGTAAGTGCCAATAATATCATACATTATCCTTCTTGCCTCAGTAAAGTCGCCGTTTAAGGCTTTATTGAGCATCATTTGAACCTGCTTGGGGCTGGCTTCACCGATAACCTGCGAAACCACTTTTTCATCCACAAGCCCTCCTTCTTTGTATGCCGCTGCGGTTTGCAGGGCGTTTATAGCGTGGCGCAAATCGCCTTCAGAATAATCCACAACACGCTCGGCAGCTTCTGGTGTCAAGTTAACGTTTTCTTTCTTGGCTATGCATTCAAGGTGCTCCTTCATAGCGTTTCGGTCAAGACGTGAAAAACGGAAAATCGCGCATCTGCTCTGGATGGGCTCGATGATTTTGCTTGACTGGTTACAAATCAGGATGAACCTTGAAGTGCGGCTGCTGGTTTCCATGATGCGTCTGAGCGCCGTTTGCGCTGCGCCAGTCATCTGATCGCTTTCATCAAGAATAACCAGTGCAAAAGGTACATTGCCGAAGGCGCCGCGGCTGTAACGCGAGAAATCTTTAACGCGGTCTCGCACTGTGTCAATGCCTCTTTCATCAGAAGCGTTGAGCTCCAAGGTGAAGCTGCGCCAGTTTTCCCCAAACAATTCATGCGCAATGCACAGGGCTATGGTGGTTTTTCCCGTGCCTGGAATCCCAGCCAGCATCAGGTGCGGCATGGTTTTGGGGTTTCTCATAAAAGCCTTTAAACTTTCAACTATATCATGTAAATCCACAACCTCATCAAGGGTTTTTGGACGGTACTTCTCCACCCACATAAGTGCTTCTTCATTAGATGCCATCAAGTTAACCTCTACAATAAATTACTACAATACGCTGCTGAATTATTAATTTACTTTTCCTTAAAGACAAAGACAGGATGAAGGACAGATTTGTCCTTTTTCTAACTGCGTCTAACCGATTTTGCTGCCTTCCGCAATGTCTTTTTCAGGCTGCAACACTGAAACATTGCCTGCCTCGTCTTCAGCCGCAAGTA
>CAYMLF010000169.1:0-4718 GCA_964391275.1 uncultured Candidatus Bathyarchaeia archaeon | reverse complement strand
TTTTGATGCCTCATAAAAGCCCAGCCATTCAATGCTTTTGATTGCCATGTTGTAGGGGGTGTTTGAGCCGACTGAACGGTGGTCTTCAAGGCTCTCAACTGAGTAGACAAAGGGGATGCCTAAACCGTTTTTGAGTGTGACGGCTGCTGGGATGAAGTGCCAGTCGTACACGTCGATGAGGTCAACATGGGTTTTGTAGTGTATGTTGGCTGCTGCGCGTTCGACTTCTTGGTTTAGGGTTAAATCCCATGTTAGGACGCCTATGTGGGTTTTTACTGGGTTGGATACGCGCGTGGTTTTTACTCCTGAGGGTTCATCTACGCTGCCTGTTTGCGAATCGTGATAGGTAACAACGTGGGTGTCAACTTTGTTTTCAACTAGGCATTTCGATAATGCACTTATGTATTCGGCGAGTTTGCCCACGACTCTTGGAGGGTACTCCCAGGAGAAAAGTATAACGCGCATTAGAGGTCACTTAAGTGAATAGCGAGCAGACTTTGATTATGCCTCTTCCGTTTAGGTAATAGCGTTTTTTGCCTTCGTTATCCACGAAGCTTTCGGCAAAGCCTTCAGACTTGTACTTGTCAAGAATGCTCTCGATTTCATTTTGGTCTTTCTGCAGAATACGCGCGACTTCTTCGCCTCTTCGAGCTAAATCCGCGGCGGTTGCGCATAGATTATGTAGCGTCTGCAAGACTTTGTCTGGGAAGGGAAGTTCTTCTCTCATAACAATGTAACCTCTTGACTCTTTTTCGATGATAAAATAAGAGTTATTGTTCTTATAAAACTAGTGCGCGTAGAGTTTAGAATTGTTTGGTTGCCGCCTGCACTTGCGCCTTGAGGGTGGTGAAACGTTTTTTTGCAGCGTTGACTATTGCGCGGCGTAGGGCTTGACCTTTCTTTTCTGCTGCTTTAATCTCTGCCAGTTTTGCTGCTAACTCGTCATCCTTGAGTGAGCATTTAGCCCAGCTTTCAAAGTCGCCGTTGCCAATGTGGAATTCTAAGGCTTTAGCGTTAACCGTTTCTGCGGCGTTAACGAATCCTTTAAGGCTCCAAGCCATCGTGCCCGTGTAGTACTGTTTGCCTACGCCTGTGTGGAAAAGGAACGGCTCGTTAGCAGTCAAAATAGCCGCTCGCAGTCGCGCTTCAAAATCGTTAATTAACGTCTGCGCTACGACAAACGCGTCCATCGGCGACTCATACGGGCTAAAGTACGAGTGCACTTCGCCTGGTCCTCCGCCTGCCGTGAACATGTAGTAGAGGTGGTCGCTGGTTTGGAAATCCCTCCACAGCCGCAGCCACTCAGCGTCGCCTGACTCTTTCGCCAAAGGTTCGAGCCTGCGCAGTGTGGTGTAGTATGCCCATTGCATAACGTTGCCAAGCCATCCTGTGGAGTCCCGCGCGATGTCTGCCCATGACACGGTCATTTCGGATTCGGGCACATCAATTTCTCCCATGGATGCATGGCGTTCGACGGCTTCGCTTGGCGTCACCATTTTAAGGTGTTCGTACTCGAGAATTTTCAGTGGCATGTGCTTTAGGAAGTCGTGGATGCCTGTTTCTGGCCAGTGGTGTTCGCCGAAGGTTTCGTAGTCTGGGAAGATGTTGATGACTTCGCCTTTGGTGTTTGCCAGCCACTTTGCGTATTTCTCCGCTGTCAAGGGCCACTCTGGCCACCATCGTGCGCTGAAACGGAAGCCCACATCATCGGTTAACTTGTAGTTGCGCAGGAGCACGCGGATTTTTTTGCTGCCTTTGGGCGTGTAGAGGTGGTTGGGCGATTTTTCTCCCAGAATTTTCTCTATGCCTTCGGTGTATATGCCCTTGTAGCCCATGTCCTCGACTGTTTTGGCTATGGTGTTGTTGTAGAGTAACTCGGTGTTTTCAAAGACGCTTGGTGTGTAGCCGAGTAGGTCACGGATGGTTTGGCGGTGCATTTGGACTTGCTCTATGAACTCGTCTTTTTCAGGGTAGAGGCTGGCGATTGAGTGGTAATAGGTTTGGTCAAGGAACTCGGCGTTGCCCGATTTGGCGAGTTGCTTAAACGTTTCCAGCGTGTCTTTATCGAACATTTCGCATTGCTCCAGAAAAACGCCTGAAACACTAAACGCAACCTTTACCGATTTATGGTCGTGTTTGGTGCGGTCGATTAGGTCGAGCAGAATCTGGTTTGAGGGAAAGTAGCATTTGCGTGCTGCACGGCGGAAAATTTCGCGGTCGCCCTCATTGTCAAAGTAGTAGTCAAAAAGCTGCTCCTTGCCCAAGCGCCGAAAAACTTTGCCTTCCCAAAACAGTTTCCGCCGTAGCCGATGCGGCTGGTGAACTTCAAAAGTGAACACGACATCAGTCATAACTTAACCCTGTAAGTATACAATGGTGAGTGATGGTTTATTTGTAATTTGCCATTTACTCTTTGCCTGTTTAGTCTAAAGGCGACCGCGTTTTTTAAGGTAAAGAGCTGCGGTGACTGCCAAGGCTGCGACAACAATGGTTACTGCGACTGTTTCTGTTGGGAACGGAGGGTTACCGCCACTTGGTCTGGAACTTGGTTGCGTTGTTGTGGGTTTGTTTATGTTTGAATCATTCGGCTGCAGGGTGATGGAAGGTTTTGCAGGGTCAGTCCATTGTGGCAACTCTATAACCGCATTGCCTAAGTCATAGGGTTCAATGAGAGGATGGTTATCATATCCGCAGACAAAGTCGATATTAACACCTTGACGGGGGTCATGGTAATAACTTTTTATTTCGTACGGTGCCCTACCTTTGGTGTTGTCACTCCAGTAGTTGCCTTCTTTGTCATTGTCCCAATAGTTGGCGGTGTTTCTAGCCCAATTTTGTCCGATTTGACGCCCATTGTCAATGAAGTTGTTTTGGTAGAACCTGTTTCCCGAGAGGCGTGAAGCGTCGCTTCCAATACCAACGCCTGCGCCGTTGTTTGTTATGCTGTTGGCATAGAATCTGTTGTCTTTGGCAAAGATTAGATCTATTGCCGTTCCACTTTGGGTTATTGTGTTTGCGCAGACAGTGTTTTTTGTGGCATAATCAATGGTTAATGTGCAACCTATCAGGCTATTTTTTGCAATGACGTTATTGTCTGAGTGAATCATGAATTTATAGCAACTTATGATGCTGTTGCTGTAGAATAGGTTGTTTGAGCCAGTAATGGTTAAGCCACGCATAGCTGATGTTAGAGTATTTTGGGAAATGTTGTTGAATTGTCCTGAGCATGCGATTGTATAGTCGCCTGTTTCCTTTGCGCTTATGGTGTTGCCGATAATACTTTGGTAATAGCCGCCGACGCTTATGCCTATGCTCGCTTGGATGTTATTATTGTATATTACTGTGCCGTTGCCGTTGGACTTGATGCCTTCGCTGGAGGTGTTGATTGTGTTGTTGAATATGTTGTCATATTGGGCGTTGAAGAGTTGGATGCCGACACCGCTGCCAGAGATATTGTTGTCTGAGACTATGCAGCCTTGTGTTCCCGCCAAGGTTATGCTGGCTTGGCTATTTGCCGACAATATTAGGCTGTCGACTGTTACCTGTTTGCAGTTAACTAAAACTACGCATCCAGCATCTGAGGGGACACTTTTGTCAATCTGGTCTACCCAGTAACAGATTGGCTTGTCATCCAAGACGTTTGAGGCGTCCATGTCATTAATGTATCCAGACAAGTCACTGCTGGAGATTGCCAAACTCTGTGAGTTCCAGCGTAAGTCATTGTTTTTCAGCACATTGCCTGACGCGGACATGAATGACAAACCAAAGGAACAGTTTATTACTTTATTGCTGGTCAGCGTGTTTTGGCTTGAAGATTGAACGACTATGCCGTAATCGCACTCTTGAATGGTGTTCTTAACTATGCTGTTTTGGTTTGAGCTGTAGAGCCAGATTCCGCATCCTCGACTCACAATCAAGTTATCATTGATATTGCAACCTTTGACGTTGAGCAGGTGTATGGCTGCTTTTCCTGAGCTCCAATGCCAACTGGGGTATCCTCGCCCGACGCCGTCATGCCGCACCGTGAAACCCGTGACTTCAACATTGTCGTGGCTAACAAGTATGATTGCCCCTGAATTTGCAGAAGCGATTATGGTGTTGGTTTTGTCTTCGCCTCTTAGGACAACTTGCTTGTTAATCACTAACTGCTCGTTGTAGGTGCCTTTTCTGACCAGAATCGTGTCTCCATCCTCGGCGGCATCTATGGCTTGCTGTATGGTTGAATAACTGCCGGGAACCGTCAGCGTTCTGGATGCTTGGGCGGGTTTAACTGTGGCTATGGCTGGCAATAGAATAAGGCTTACCAGCAGGAAGGCGACAATTGTTCTATTCATACTTTAGTTTCCACGAAAATAATGTTAAAAACGTTCTTGTAAAGAAAAATTGACTAACCAAAAATTTTTTGGTCTACAAACCTTGACTAAGGCAAAGTTTTAAGCCTATGACGCTTTGAAGCATATAAGAGGGCTTGGATATGGCGGATTCCAAGGAAGAAATCTACTCAATCATGTTTAGCTCGCTTAAGCATCCTGCCCGCCGCAAAATCCTGCGCATGCTCGCCGATAAACCCATGACTTTTTCGGAGATGCTTGAGTACCTCGGCGTCTCCAGCTCCAATTTAACGTATCACCTCGAAAACCTCGGCGAACTCGTAACCAAAGACGAGAATGGCACCTACAAGTTGTCCACTTTCGGTTTAGCGTCGGTTAACACGATGA
>CAYMLF010000168.1:0-4804 GCA_964391275.1 uncultured Candidatus Bathyarchaeia archaeon | reverse complement strand
AAAGGCTTAACTGCCGTTGAAACAGTCGAGCGGATTCATAAGGCAGGCGGAGTCGCAATCGCTTGTCATCCGTACGTGTACTTTAAAGGGTGTCTTAGAGGGGCAGTTTGCGGAGCGTTTGACGCTATAGAAGTAATAAATGCACGGGCTTTCCCGTTTCAAAACAGCGTCAAAAAAGCCACTGAAGCCGCAGAAAAATTCCACCTCTCCCAAGTCGCTGGGACAGACGCTCATTATGGTCCACAGATTGGTTACGGCTACACCGTTATTGATGCAAAGGAACCCAGTGTTGACGCAGTTGCCCAAGCCATCGTTGATGGACACTGCAAAGCGTTTGGCAGGCAGGTTCCGATTGTTCTGAATTTGCGGCAGCAGCTTTTAAGGCTTCAACGGATAGTCAATAAGGCTGCGTTTACGGTAAGAAGCTAATTTAACATCAAGCACGGTTCTTTTGACTGTTTTTAATGCCGTCTATAACAGCACCAATCATCAGACCAACCGCGACTCCGATTCCTATAGACCACGCTTCTCGTGTAATGGCAAATAGTATAGCGCCAAATCCAGCACCAACTGCCACGCCTATGCCCGTGTATGTGACTCTACGTTTTGTGTTTTTTCCCATTAAATTCACGCTTCGACAAGTTACGGCTGTCTATTAATAAAATCTTGCATAAAAAAGTTGGCAGAATAAAACAATTAAGCAAAGCCACCTGCAAACGAAGGCACAAGCAGTTTTTATTCGTCCTCTAAACCTACAAAACGCCGAATAGTCTCAACAATTTCCTGTAACTCTTTAGGCGTTAAAGGTGGATCATACGGAATACGCAGCACGTCCCAACCTTGAATCTCAAGCAAATCCACGATTTCCTCGTCTCTCTGCTGTTGCTTATCTTTACGATGCACCTGCTTGCCATCCAAATAAACAATTTTTTTCTTGCTAATCCAGCAAAAATCAGGAATAGTAGCCTTCAAAACAATAGGCTGCTGCGTAACCATACCAGTTGTTAATCCAGCTGCGCTGAGAGCTTTGAAAACTTCAATTTCGCCCTTGCTAACCTTTGGATGCATACGCCCCTTGTAACTCACCGTAAACTCACAAACGTAGCATTACAAGCTTATGCTTAATAAACAATCAATAAATACATGAATAAAAACAACATTATACAGGGTAACCAAAAAGTAGGCTTGGGCAGATCGCCCCTCGTACCAAGACGTGAACCAAAAACAAGCCCCGAGCAGTTAGGTTCACCAGTTCACGGCTTGCGTAACAGCTGACCTGCCAAGCGTGGGTGTATCTCTTGGATGGCTATTTCTCTCGCATTAGAAACAGACGGCTTTGCAGGTATAAATGGAGTTGTGGTTGTATATGTGCAACAACAAGCATGCAAGCTCTGAGACAATAAGTAAGAATAAAGGTTGAAGAATTACAGATTTTTTCCTTATTGCGCTAAGATTTCTTTTTCATCTTCCGTTACGATAGCGCCGATTGTAATGTTATTTTTCGAAGGTTTGGCTGTTTTGGTTTGAGACTTCGCGTTGTCTCCTACCCAATACATAACCCATCCTAGGAGGAAGACGAATACAATCACGGGAAGACACAGTGCTACTAGGAATTTATTGCGTTTTTTAAGTTTTGATATAGTCAACTGTAGCCCCATTAACCATCTCTCTCTTGTGTAATAAGATAAGCTTTACTTGCTTAAAATCTTAACTCAAAATACATAATAAACACGAAACAAAACTGCCTATGCCACAGGCATAAAAGCGTTAAAACCAACCAAAAAAGAAAAAGAGAGCTTGACAAGCCTTAATTTAGCTTAAAGCCCGTCTTTCTTCGCCAAACGGCAAATACTGCCTAAGCTTCTCAGCCATCTCCCTAAGCTGCCTATCAACAAGGTAATTTACAGTGCCTTCCTCAAAAGTCCCATCTGCACGACGCATGCCAGCAGGTTTGGCAGTTAAAACTTCAATGCCTTCATCAATGTTTTTCACGGAGTAAATATTGAATTGCCCAGCTTTCACTGCCTCCACAACTTCCTCTTTCAACATCAGGTTTTGCACGTTACTCTCGGGAATCATCACGCCCTGTTGACCCGTCAAGCCTTTAAGCTTGCAGACTTCAAAGAAACCCTCAATCTTCTCGTTAACACCGCCGATGGCTTGAACTTCACCCTTCTGGTTAACAGAGCCCGTCACAGCAATGTTCTGCTTCACAGGCAAACCTGAAAGCGAAGACAAAATCGCATAAAGCTCAGTACTTGACGCGCTGTCGCCTTCGACACCCTCATAATTCTGTTCAAACACAAGCCGCGCTGAAAGACTCAACGGTTTATCCCTAGCGTACTTGTCATTGATGTAGCCGCTTAAGATTAAGACGCCTTTGGTGTGGATTGGACCGCCCATTTTTGCTTCCCGTTCAATGTCAATTACGCCTTCTCTGCCTAATCCGATGCTGGCGGTTACGCGTGAAGGCATGCCAAATGCGAAGTCGCCCATGCTTGCGACTGATAACCCGTTCATCTGCCCAACTCGTTCCTCCACAGTGTCGATTAGGAAGAAGCCTCGCTTTATCATTTCTTGAATTTTTTCTTGGATAAGTTTTGAGCGGTAAATTTTTTCCTCTATAGCCTTTTTCACATGTCTACTATTGACAAATTCTGAGCCTTCTTGGGTAGCGTAATAGCTTGATTCTCTAACGATGTCGCCGATTAAAGAGAACTGTGTGGAGAGCTTGTACTGGTCGTTTGCAAGTCTGGAGCTGTATTCTACCAGTTTTGCCAAAGCTGAAGCGTCGAAGTGCTTCAGGTTTTCCCTCTCACACAACATGCAAACAAAAGCTGCATACTGCTTGACGTTTTCGTCATTTCGAGTCATGGTGGTGTCAAATTCAGCTTTAACCTTGAATAGTTCACGGAAATCAGTGTCTAACTGGAAGAGCATCTGATAGATGTAGGGGTTTCCGATGAGAATAATCTTGGCAGTCAACGGGATTGGCTGAGGCTTTAGAGTTTTGACGCTGATAAAACCATAACGCTCCTCCGGCTCTTCAATAACGATTTGTTTATCGCGGATGTCACGTTTTAAGCCGTCATACGAGAACGGATTTCTAAGCAGATCCTCCACCTGCAAAATCAAGTAGCCACCGTTCGCCTTGTGTAAAGCTCCAGAACGAATCATTGTGAAGTCAGTGGTTAAAGCTCCAAATTGGGCTTCTTTTTCGGTTCTGCCAAAAAGATTGTGGTAAGTGGGGTTAAGCTCCATTACCACTGGTGCACCCTTCACTTCTGAATTGTCGATGATAACGTTTACCTCATACTTCTTGAACGGTTCCTCGCGCATCCAAGGCATGGGAAACGGCAACTGCTGCTGCTTCTCGCCGCCACGCCGAATAAACTGCTGCAAATTATCCAAGATATCGTTTTGCACTTCTTTGAGGTAACCAGTAACTTCAGTGACTTCACGGTACTTCTCCATCAAGCTTTGAATTTGAGCGCCAGTCGCGTAAAGCGCCACTTCACGGTTAAGCTTTCTTATGGCTTCTTGAATTTGACGCTCCATATCTATGAGTTGACGCATAGTGTTTTGAAGCTCAGCAGTTAGCTTATCATGCTTCTCCTGAAGACGATCCTTAGTTGATTGTGGCAGCGCTAAAATTTCCTCTTCAGTCAACGGTCTACCGTTTAAAACAGGGATAAGCAGTAGACCAACTGGTGAGCTTTGAATTATGAAGCCTTCGCTTTGGGCTTTAGCGTTTAACTGGTCAATAACTGCTTTACGCTTGGTCTCTAAACCGCGCAATGTAGCTTCTCTGCGTCTTGCGTAATCTTCACTTTCAAAAGCCTTCGGCAACGAAGTCTTAATGCTTTCAATAAAATTTTTCATGTCTTCGCGAAACTCTTTGCCTCTTCCGGCAGGCAGTTGAATTGCCTTTGGCTCATACTGATTAGAAAAATTGTTTACATAGCACCAGTCAGGCGGAACCGGTTGACCGATGGCGGTTTCGTCGACAAAACTTTTAACCGCTGTTTTTCTGCCCGTTCCAGGATACCCTGAAACGTAAATGTTAAAACCGTGGTCTCTTATGCCTAAACCGAATTTTAAGGCTCTAACCGCACGTTCTTGCCCAACAATTTCCGCTAAGGGTTTTATGTCTCGGGTTGATTCACACTGTATAAAATCGTTTTTGCAGGTGTTGCGTAATTTCTCAATGGGGATTTGAGTAACCAAAATTTAAAACCTCAGTATAAACTACAATAAAAAGGTGCTTTTAACCTTTCACTTGATGACTTTTCTCGGCAAGAAACAGGCTACTCTTTTAGCAAAAATCTATTTGCTTTTCTGGAGTTTTGCTTTAACAAGCACCCATGGACTATACCTGACAACTCTGCGAAAACCAAATACCCGTTCAAGTTTGCCCAGCAACGGAATAAGGCTGTTCTCAGAGGTTCGGTTAAACGGCAGCCAGTTAAACCCCTTCTTTCTCAAAACCTTATACCCCGCCTTATCAAGCCCATCCATGACTTCTCGGTACGAGTGCATGTAGTTTTTGCCCTGCATGTTTCTGATTTTGGATTTTAGGCTTGACTGGTTTCCAAAGGAAAAAATTAGTCCAGCCCCGCTTTTTGAAATCAAGCTGCAGTCAGCTAAGACCTTGTCTAATTCGGGGATGTAATCCACCACTTCCATCGAAAAAACCGCGTCGAAAACGTCACTCTTGAAAGGAAGCGCCCTTGCGTCAGCCTGAACAAGCTGAACCTTGCTTGTTTTTAGTCTTAACCGTTTCAGACCATGCAAATCGATATCA
>CAYMLF010000167.1:0-4867 GCA_964391275.1 uncultured Candidatus Bathyarchaeia archaeon | reverse complement strand
TTGGCGCCGCCGAAAGGACTCGAACCTTGAGCTATACATAAATAGAAAAAGGGAATTAGTGGGTGATATCGTTAATAATCGCATGTTCAATCAAACTTACCCTTATTGTCCCGGTGACCTTGTACGCTGAGATGATTTTTAGACGCGAGGGCATCATAATTCAGCTTGAGCATTGCTACATCATTAATTCCATCTCAGAGGCTGCCAATATAACAATTAACATATAAAACAAGGGTCAGGATGGTTATGCCAAGATTTTTATTGCTAAAAACATACAACTTGGTCAAAGAGGTCTGCTGAAAGCAATGCGTTTAGAACAAACTAAGGGATACTGCCTCGAGGAAATAGTTAGGGAACTAATGCCTAAATCTACTGGATTTTTAAGTGACGCTCAAGACTTTGCTTGGGGGCACGGAATTTATTTGGTTACATTCTCTCAAGGTAAAATAAAGTTGCAGGGAGCCCACCATGCAAGCTAAACCACAACGCAGCACCAGCCAAACGCTTAAACTTCTAAAAAAAGCAGACCAAAAAATACTCAGACTGTTTCCAGCCCTTGACCCGTCGAATCTGACAGACACCAGCGGAAAAAAGGCACTTGCTCAAAATTTAGCTTGCTTAAAAGCAATCGAGGCAAAACCAGGCGTTTCCAAAAAAATGTTAACCTCAGAATTACAGATTTCAGCCTTGGAAGCCTCCGAGTCATTGAAGGCTTTAATGTCGCTGTCACTTGTCGCCGCTGAGAAAACCAAGAAAACAACCACTTACAGCCCCACCACCGCTGGGTACATCGCGTTGACGGCGTTTGAGGATTGCCGCGATTGGGCAAAACTCAAATCGGCTTTAGCAGTGCCAGGGAGGAAAAACGACCCCCTCACCTACGCTGTGCTCGTCATCGGGTTCTGCGGCAACATGCCCGACGGCATCCACCAGCTCTTAAGCAAATACGCCGCGCAAGGACACACACTGCAAAACTCCGCTCCAGAAGCCGCCGCGGAGTCATTGCTGGGGTTCTGCCGCTATCAACTAAAAACCCAAAGCCCATGCCCACCTGAATACCTAAGTGTCTTCAAAGAATTCACAACCGCGGGATTCCAAGAAGTTTTCCGCATGCTTCTGCTCGCCATAAAACCCACAGCGGAAGACTACAACTGGCTAGTGGAGTTCTTTAGCGAAGTCACGGAATTCTACTTTGATCCCGCGCGGGTGGCGTTTGTTAATTTGCTGGCTGATAACCCCCAACTTAGGCAGCGTCTTGAAGAATACAAGAAATCCCAAGACCAACAAATCAAAAAGCAAGGCGGCAACCTCGAAGTAACCTTCACCATCCCCAAATCGGGAATTTCAAAAATCGACGCCATGCCGCCGCATCTGCGAGCCATAGGCATGCGCTTAATTTTGGAACCCGCCAAATTCATAAACAAGGAATTAGCCGACTTCTTCTGGGCACCTAAAAATTAGGGTTTAGCCGAGTCAACGAGGGGTTTGGTTTTAGCCAACGAGTTTATGGCTTCCAACAAAGCGTTAGACGGCGGCGTCGGGACAACGGTTATCCTGATGACGCTTGAAGTGTCGGTTTTGTAGTTGTAGGTATTTTGGTATTTTGCGTCCACGGCGCTGCTTCTGAATTGGTAAGCGGCGGGTTTCCCGAGGGTTTTGTTTTGGGTCCCAGCAGTGTTCTTCTGAATCGAGAGCGCAGTTCGTATTTCGATAGTGCTACTTTGAATGCTTAACAGAGTCGGTATGACCCCGAACGACAAGGCGTTGCCGCTGATTTGGCGCTTTTCCTTTTTGCCTTCAACTTCGCGGGTGTAGTCGATGGACACGTCGGTTGCCGCCAACTCTTCGATGCTTGCGATAAAGCTCTTGTTTGCTTCGTTCTGCGAGGAAACCATCGCCAACAGTAAGTCTCGAACCATGTCGCCGAGGCTTACGTTTTCAGGAGCAGACATCAGTTTGCCTCCGTGCCGCTAAGAGGAGGCTCTTGTCAATGTTTTGGCGGATTCAACCCACCGAGTAGAGTCTTCAACGGTTAAGCGGTATGATTTTGGTACTTTGACAGCGCCTGATTTTATGGCTTGATCTAAGAGGTTGACGAGTTCTTGGGGGCTTGTTTGGGCAAGCTTCTCTTTTGAATCGATTTTGGCTCCGACCACCAGTAGCTCCGCGACTTGTTCATCTACCCCTTCGATGCCTGCGATATTGCCTTTTACCATTAGCTTCGCCATGCTGATGAATTCCGTGGCTTTCTTACGTGTCAGCCCCGCCTTGACGAGGTCGTCGGCTGAAGCAACCGCCAAGTCGCTTATTGTTCGGATCCCCTGGGTGCGTAGTCGCTCGCCGATGACGGGTCCGATGCCTTCGATGACTTCCACGGGTTTGGTGTTGCTGGCGGGTTTTGTTTCCAGTGGAATCGGTCGCAGCGTCAAGTTTAGGGTGCTCATAGTGTTTGGGTCAAGTTCACCCTGCCTTGTGGGAAGCGCAAACAATGTTTTTTCGCCTTCCTGCGTAACCACCGCTTTAAGCTGCAATGTAAAGTCTGCGAGGACAAAAGTTGTCGGTCGATCCTGCGCCATCGCAAAATCCTGCACCCGCATAAGGTCTCGCTGTATCGATGTGATCAACGTTGTAGAGTCAACTTTCGCTGCGAAAGCCGCTTTACTGTCCACTATTTTCTCCGCGGTAACTTGATTGGCTACTGCTTTCACTACTTTTTCCTTATTATCTGACATACTATTCACCTATACATGATTAACGTAAAGAAGTTATGGTTTAAGCTTGAAAGTCAACCTAAGAAGACTCTCCTGGTCTTTCCCATAATAAGTCTGTGACTCGGCATTGGAGGGAACAACTTTTACGCCGCTATCACTTATGATGAAACATTTAATGTCCATCTCTATTTTTGGGATAACAAACTGGACTGGTTGATCGCTTGTGGTATCTAACGCTTCATGCAAACCCTGATTGGCTTCACCGATTAACCCCGATATGAGGGAAAAAAAAGAAAGAGAAGTCATGTAGACTCTGCCTAAGCTGGTGCTGGAGTTGAAGGTGTCTCTTTAGGTGTGGTGTCTTCAGTGATTTTTTCAATAGCTTTCATCAGTGGCGCTGGGGGCGGTGCAGGTGCAACTTTGATTTCAATGAAGCTTGATGCTTCAACGGAATACGAGTACTTGCTTGAGTACTTCGCGTCCACGGTGGCTGAGAAGAATGCCCAACCGCCTTTGGCGCTCATCTTAACTTCCGCTTCCGTTGATTTCTGCATCGTGATAACCATCTTGATCTGGATGGTTCCGCTCTGGATTTGTAGCAGTGTGGGGAGAATTCCGAAAGCTAATGCATTGCCGCTGATCGTGGTCTTGGTAGAAGAGGAGTCTCCTGCTTTTGTGTAGGTTAAGTTCACGGGGGTTTCAACTAAGTCTTGCACGCCTTCTATGAAAGAGGTGTTTGCGTCGTTTTGCGCTGCGACCATGGCTAAGAGCAAGTTACGTATCATCTGGTCAAATGGTACGTTCGCTAGTTCAGTTCCAATAGCTAGGGCTGACAAATCTGTATCCTCAAGTAAGGCATCAACAGACATACTATTTATAATTTGAGACACACGAAACCCTTCAACCAAATGAACAACAATACCACAGATTAATAGCAAACACTCAAAAAAAGGCGGTCAAAACACCCACAAGAAAAAGGCTAAACCGGGACAAGAAAACCACAAAAACAGAAGCGTTGAAGGTCATACTTGTATACATTGGCATTCTTAACCAATTATACCCTGTAATGATAGTGTCTTCAGTTCCCTTTATTTGATCCGAAATCAAGTTACGACTTTGAAGAAGGAATATCAATAGAAGAAAATACAGCGTTTAAAGAAAGAAGGAATTGAAGATCTATTAGAAGCAACTTATTGTAATTTACACACCACGAACTTCTTAATGTCTAACAGTGTGCAATTCGTTATTACCTGACAATTACCTTCCGACTTTGTACCTAGTTATCTTTATCTTGTTGCCACATGAAACACATCCATAGGCTTCTATTGAGAATACATTGTTGCTTAGTATTCTGATAGGGCTAGAGGCAATTCTGTTATGGCATTTTGGACATTCAACTGTAGGTATCACCGCAATATCTCCTAAGAAATCAGTTATTTGATAAAATTTCTCCTCAATTGCTGAAAGAATATGTTAACAGTTATTGAGGGAGGATGCTACGCTTATAGCTCAGTTGATACCCCCCCCCCGATAAATATAATATACGTTTGTTGTAGTGCACATACAATCATAGTTATGTGCTAAATATCCTAATGGCTCTAGCATAAACCTAACATCATATTTGCTATAAGCAGAGATAACAGCCTAGAAGTGTAGTGCGTTTGTCTCCAAGTCTCTTTGCCTTTCTTACTATGCTAAAAGTCAGAAGCAACAGAGCTAGAACTTGGCGACCCAGAGTCTACCAAGCTGAAAATGAGTTACATCATCGAGCATGTTTTATAGAGATGCGAACTAAAAGCATGGTTATTTTTTTCAATAAATGGTAATTTATCAATAATCGATAGGCTGGTTCCACCGAAAAAGTTCAGTGGACCGAGCGGGATTTGAACCCGCGGCTTCCGCGTTGCGAACGCGGCGATCATACCAGACTGATCTACCGGCCCGTGTGTTTTGCTCTTCAAGAATGGTTTTGAATATAGGATTTAGAGGTTTCGGTCTAAGTTGCTTAAGTTGTATCTGTTAGGTGAAGCGTATTTAGTCCTTGAGTAGGGCTTCTTGTACGACTTCGAAAACTATGTCATGTTCTGCTTTGCGCAAGTTAATCTTTTTTATGAACACTTTTATTGAGGTACCTATGTTCTTAAACGAAGCGTTCA
>CAYMLF010000166.1:0-4923 GCA_964391275.1 uncultured Candidatus Bathyarchaeia archaeon | reverse complement strand
ATTCCCACGCCAGCATTGATTACCTTGTCGGCTTTGCGGCTGGCTGATATTCCAGTGGTTATTGCTAATGCTGGCGTCAAAGTTAAGCCACAGGTTCCCTACATCGAGTTAGGCGGAAATTCTGGACGCGACATTCGCACTGGAGACTCGGTTGATAACGTGGAGGAAGTGATTGAACGCGCCAAAACCGCTGGTGAACAGTTAGCGAAAACTTCTGATTACCTTGTCATCGGCGAAAGCATCCCTGGCGGAACAACAACAGCGCTTGGTTTGCTTACGGCGCTGGGCGTGAATGCGGAAGGCAAAGTCAGCAGCACCCTGCCAGAAAACCCCCACAGCCTAAAAGTGGACGTTGTTAAGACTGGCTTGAAGACTGCAGGCGAGAAATTTGGAAGTCTAGCAGACAACCCGATAAAAGCGGTTAGTTGCGTGGGCGACCCAATGATGCCTGCGTTGGCTGGCTTAGTAATCGGCGCTGCAAGGCAGGCGCCTGTTTTGATGGCGGGTGGAACCCAGATGACCGCGGTTTTAGCCTTGATAAACGCGTTGAATCCTGAAGCGCTCTGCAACGTTGCCATTGGCACGACACGTTGGGTAACGTCTGACAAGTCATCTGACATTAAAGGTATAGTGACGCAGTTTTGCGATGTGCCCATTTTGGCGGCAGACCTCAACTTTGGCACCTCACGCTTCCCAGGCTTGAGTATTTACGAAACAGGCTTAGTCAAAGAGGGCGTGGGCGCTGGCGGTGCATGCATTGCGGCGATGGCGAAGGTGGGTGGAGCAGTGAACAAGGATTTGCTTCTTAAGGCAATAGAGCGTAACTATTCAGTGTTAATGGCTATGAAGTGACCGCTAAATTGGTTGTTAGAGAGTTCAGGCATCTATTTTCTTTCTTAACCGTTTTCCCAGTCAAGATGGACGAGAATCTGCTTACTGACTGCGCCAAATACATGTTCGCTTTCCCTTTAATCGGCGCGTTTATTGGTTTAATCGCTGGCGCGTTTGGCTGGGTGTGCTTCCAGTTTCTGCCTGGAATTGTGGTTGGCGGCTTAGTCACGGCGATTCTGCTGTGGATTACTGGGCTACATCACACTGATGGCTTGCTGGATTTCGGCGACGGAGTTATGGTTCATGGAACGCCTGAACGTCGAATCGAGGTTATGCATGACCAACTTACTGGTGCAGGCGGTTTATCCCTTGGAATCTTGACGATGTTGATTACGGCTTTGGCGATTGGGCAACTAAACGTTGGCATAATCATTCAAGGCATAATTGTAATCGAAGTTTCGGCGAAGCTGTCGATGGTGGTTATGGCTTGGGCAGGCAAAGCCGTGCACGAAGGCATGAACACGTCGTTTCTCTCGTTTATGCATGGCTCGAAAGGTAAAGTGCGTTTAGTTGTGGGACTACTTGTTTCGTTTGCTATTGCTTTGCCCCTGTTGCGTTTGGCTGGTGCAATCGTTCTTTTGGCTGGCATACTCACAAGCCTCGTTATGGTTGCAATAGCGCACAGGAACTTCAAGGGCGTTACAGGCGACGTTTTCGGCGCAACAAACGAGCTGGCACGCTTGGTCTCAGTGATTGCGCTTTTGGCGGTGATTGCATGGGTATAGCTGCGCTGGTTATGGCTGGCGGAAAAGGCACACGCATGGGCTGCAACGAAGAGAAACCGCTGGTTCAAGTCTGCGGCAAACCAGTTATCCAATACGTTCTTGCAGCGTTAGATAACGCGAAGAAAATTGATTCAATCTTTGTTGCTGTTACTGCTTGCACTCCCAAAACTGCCAAGCTTATGGAGAAATTCCACGTTCAAGTGGTGGAGACTCCAGGCAACAATTACGTTTCAGACATGGGCTATGCAGTGCAAGCGTTGAAGCTGGGCAAGTTTTTGGCGATAGCCGCTGACTTGCCTTTGGTTACAGGAGAAGTGCTTGACTGCATTGTTGAGCGGTATGAGCGTTGTGGTAAGCCTGCGTTGACGGTTGCGGTGCCGATTGAAACGAAAAAGCGTTTGGGAATGAGCGTTGATTACTCGTTTAAAATGGATGAGAAAGACGTGGTTCCCACTGGCATTAACGTGATTGACGGCAGTAAACGTTATGGCGACGAGTGGCTGGACCAAGATATTTTCTTGCTGGATAAAGCGGAGTTGGCTGTGAACATTAACACTCCGCAAGAATTGCAGACGGCTGAGAACATGCTTGCAAAACGTTAACGCGCTGACAGTTGCTCTCTGAGACTATAGCCCCCTTATATATACTCTCAACACTTGCAGAGGCAAAAGATGCGGGAAGTGGGCATTCATTGTAAAACAGTGCTCACTGACCAGGGATTGCCTAGAACATTCTTGTTTCTTTAAGCGTTTGCTACTAAGTAACCATAAGTGTTGAACTGTATCCATTCACGGCTGCTTTTGGACATTTACTTCAAACGCGTCAGCAGATTGTTTTATATCTTGTTACTTGGCAGTTTTAGGGAAATCTTTAACACACCGCTACAGACAATTAAATGATAAGACAGCTTGGAGAAGCCCCGCATAATGAGTAGCATACTTAGCCACGACACATTCTGGAATGCAGTAGTCACAATGCCCATGACCAAACGTATGCTCCAGCTCTCCCTGCAAAAATGCAGTGCCTGCGGACGAACTGTTTTGGAAGCGGCACTTGATGATTACGGCGGCAAAACCGACAATCACTGCGGCAAATGCAGTGGACTGTACTCGCGCATTATAAGCTTCTGGATTGAATTTCTCCGTAGAAGCCTCGGCTTTAAACGCGCCAAAGTTGAGAAGCTCTTAACTGACCGTTATGCACGGAACGCTGTTCTAAACTTGGTTGAATCGTTTGCTTACTTTGGCATCAAAAAGCCAATTTCTCTTTGTGCGCCATTTCTTGTGGTTTGGGATTTCACTCATAAATGCAATTTGCAGTGCAAGCATTGCTATTCAAACAGCGGCGCAGTGAACGAGGAAGAATTAACCACCGAACAAGCGCTGGCGGTTGTGGACCAGTTGGCAGATGCCCACGTGACGGCGTTGGCTTTCAGCGGCGGCGAGCCTTTAACCCGCAAAGACTTTTTCCAAGTAGCGCGGCACGCTGCAGACCGTGGACTCTACGTGTCGCTGGCTTCAAATGGCACACTATTGACTAAGGAGAACGTGCGCAAACTCAAAGCCGCCAAAGTTAATTACATAGACGTAAGCATCGATGGCGCCTCCGCTAAAACGCATGATGATTTCCGAGGCGTCCCCGGCACCTTCGAAAAGGCGTTGGTTGGGCTAAAGAACTGCGTGGATGCAGACTTGTGCGTGTGCATTGCGACGACGGTGGGCAAAAATAACATGGCAGAGTTGCCTGCGATAATTGATTTGGCTGAAGAAATCGAGGCTGAACGGTTTACTTACTTCAATTTTATCCCCACGGGACGCGGCAAAGACCATTTAGACCAAGACCTTTCTCCTAAGGAACGCGAAGATGTTATGCGTTATTTGCTAAATCGCATGTCTGCTGGCTGCAAAACAACGATTCTTGCCACAGCACCACAGCTTGCTCGTGTTGCGTTGCAGTGTCAGGGCGCAAGCGGCACAGGCGAAGTCACATTGGCATTGGCTCACATGCAGACTGTTAAGGTTACCAAGAAGGCGGTGCCTCTAGGCGAATTCATCGGCGGATGCGGCGCAGGGCGACTTTACTGCTCGATTTCCCCGCAAGGCGACGTGCACCCCTGCGTATTTTTACCCGTTAATGTCGGCAACCTCAAAAACCAGAGTTTCAAAGACATCTGGCTCCAAGCGCCCCTGTTTAACGCTTTCCGCAACAGGGCAAACCTCAAAGGGTCCTGCGGCAAATGCGACTACAAGTTCATCTGCGGCGGATGCAGGGCACGCTCAGCAGCATACCACAACGGCGACGTGCTCAATGGAGACCCAGGCTGTATCATGGGAGTGAAGGGAGCCAAAAATGTCTGAGCCTAAAAGCGTCAAGATTTTCCGTGCCAAAGGCGACATAAGCGAAATCGTGAAAGAAGCTGTTGCCAATTCGGGGTTGCGTGGGAAAAAAAAGATTTTCATAAAGCCCAACCTGAGCCATCCAGAATACTTGCCTGGTGTCGTGACCAGTCCTGAGTTGATGCGGCAACTGGTGGGGTTGCTTCGCGACGGCAACAGCGAAGTCATTGTGGGCGAATCTAACGGGTTCAATTATCCCTGCTGGACAGCTTTTGACAAAACAGGCGTTGAAAAAGCAGTTAAGGCAGCAGGCGGCGAAGTCATCAACCTTTCCGAAGACAAAGTGGTAGAAGTAAAATTTCAAACCAACACGCCCTTGAAGCGGCTGTTTCTGCCCAAAACCGTCATCGACGCTGATGCTGTGGTGGATTTGCCCCTGATGAAGACGCATGAGTTCATGGCTTACAGCGGCGCCATCAAAAACCTCTTTGGCTGCGTGCCCAGCAACAAACGCATCTACCTGCACCCTTACCTGCCTGAAGTGTTTTATCGGCTCTACACGTTGTTTAAGCCAGCCCTTACGATTATGGATGCTCGCACAGGCATTGAGGGTAATGGTCCAACAAAGGGCAAACCCGTCAAAATGGACTTAATGCTGACTGGCAACGACGCTTTAGCCATCGACATCATCTCCGCTAAAATTATGATGATGAACTGGAAAAAAACTTATCTGGGCTACATCGCCAACAAAGTGGGCATGCGTGAAGAAGACATTCGCCTTGAGGGGTTGCCAGTTGAAGCGGTTGCCCGCAGGTTTGAGCCGCCTCGCATCGACTTGCCCGTGAAAGCGCAAATGATGATTTACCAACACGAATACCTAACGAAACTGCTGTTTTGTTCCTTAGATGTCGTGAGGCTTTTCCAAAAAATAACAGTTGCCTACCGCCAAGAGCCTGTGCAGACGGCTTAGC
>CAYMLF010000165.1:0-5049 GCA_964391275.1 uncultured Candidatus Bathyarchaeia archaeon | reverse complement strand
AGTAATTACAGCATATAAGGAAGGCAAACTGCAAGAGCTATCTGAAGGCTGCCAACATGCACATCACCATTAAATATATCACCACGTTCGAAACCACATCGTTTTTTCTTAATCATTTTTGAAATTTTTTTCCATCAAAAATCGCTTATTCGTTAGGAGAGCTTAAATATTTTAGAAACCCTCAAATTTTAAGAGGTAATAATTTTGTTGTCCAAAATTCCAATCGATCTAGAAAAAGCAAGCAAGGAAAACATAGACAAAGAAATCCTAAGAGCCGGAATAATCGCTGAACTTGACGCCATTAACTTGTATGAGCAGATGGCGGCGTTAGCAAAAAACCCACTGATTAAGAAGATTTTGCTTGATATTGCTAAAGAAGAGAAAACCCATGTCGGCGAGTTCCAAACGTTACTGCTGGCAAACGATGCTGAGCAAGTGAAAGAGTTAGCAGAAGGCAAAAAAGAAGTTGATGAATTAATCAACGAACACTAAGCATTTTTTTCTTTTTGGTACCTTTTGTTATTGAATTATTGACTCTCCAGTTTTAGATAGACTGTATTTTTGCTCTGACTCCTCAACAAAGCCCGCGCTTTTTAGTTCACGCAAACCGCTTCTAACTTTGAACAAGGGTTGACTTGTTTTTGCCGCTACTTCTTCGGGGGTTAAGGCACCGTCTTTAAGCGACTTCAATGTTGCCATTCCGCTTGAAGTGGGTTTTCCATCGGAGGAAACACAGGGCACACAATCAACTCTCAGGAGGTAAAGTCTTCTTGCACAGGTACCAGTCTTTGCAATCGTAGCCTTCTTTTAATCGTTCTTCTGCCTGCTCAGAGGTAGTTGGCGGAGGAACAACAACAGGTTCACCAGGTTTCCAGTTGGCTGGTGTCGCAACTTTATGCTTATCAGCTGTTTGCAGTGCATCAACTAATCTTAAAATTTCAGCCATGTTTCTGCCAGTAGTTAATGGGTAATAGAGCATTGCACGGATTTTGCTTTCTGGATCAATGATAAAAACGCATCGGACAGTTTCAGTTTTGCTTTGTGCTGGATGTATCATGCCGAATTTTTTTGAAACATCCTTGTTCAAATCAGCGATTATGGGAAAAGGAATTTTTACTCCCATTTTTTCTTCGCAGTTTCTCATCCAAGCTATATGTGAGGAAACGCTGTCAACGCTTAAACCTAAAAGTTCAACGTTTCTCTTTTTTAACTCGTCATAAATTTCAGAGAAGGCGAGAAACTCCGTGGTGCATACTGGAGTAAAGTCAGCGGGGTGTGAAAAAAGAATGAGCCATGTGCCTTGGTAATCTGAGAGGCGAAGGGTTCCATGTGTTGTTAATGCTTCAAAGTCAGGGGCTTTTTGTCCAAGAACGGGAAAACTCTCTTGACTAATTTCAGTTGTTGACAATAAAATTCACCGTTATTTTATATTGTTGATTCTAATAATAAACTTTCCCCGCAAAAACCGTTCACTCGTTTGCTTACCATTTTAACATGATGCATCTCTCCAATTTTTTCATAACCGCTAATTCGAAAAAAAGTGAATTGAAGAATGCTGTTGGCGGGTTATGGCAAAATTAAAAGGGAACCCCAAACACAATAGCATACAAACCCCGGTGGAAACTGTATGACCAAACGAGAAGTCACCGTAACGTATGACCCATTCAAAGAAATTGTTGTTATGGAAAAAACACACTTCAACAACCCTGAAGAACTTGCGCGTTTCACGTCGGTGATTGCAGGCGGCAAACTGGCTGGTCTGTACTGGGTAGAGGGCGTCGTTTTTTTGTATTTTCCACTGCCAGCGTCAACAGCAGCGGTTGCCAAAGAACTTCTGGAGCAACGTAAAGTTTACTGGACATACGTTGGGTACGCATTGATGCCACGGTATCAACAGACAATTGAAACAAAAGAGAAAATGATTGTGCCTGTAGTCGACATTTCATCAGACTCCATTCTAAAAGCGGTTGCCATATGGCTTAAAGAACAAAAATAGCCTCATCGTGGCTGAATTTGTCGTCACTTACGTTTTTTGGCGCTGTATTTTCCGGAAAAGGGCAGGGCAAACGATTTGTGGAGTTGCCATGGGTAAAACGGCAACTAATCAAACACACAGGATTCACACTTTTTGCGGGCACATTAAACCTTCGTCTAGACGAAGAGGGCACAAGACAAAGAGTTATCCTCGAAAAAAAGTTGGGGCTTGAGATTGAGCCAAAAGCAGGCTACTATCCAGGTTACCTCTATAAAGCAAAACTCAAGGACACCATATGCTACATTGTAATTCCAAAGATGCCCAGCTACCCCAAAGATGTCATTGAAATAATCGCAAAAGATAACTTGCGCCAAAAATACAGTTTAAAAGACGGAGAAAAAGTAACCGTAAAGGTTACTGTTTAGCTTTTCGTCTATCAAACTCTGCAATGTACTCTTCATATGCTTTGTTCTTTTTCAGGTAAGCACCGTAAGTAACAAGCGCCTTCATTGAGCGGGCGGCATCCTCTGGTGACGAATATGAAGGAATCCCGAGCCTATCAAAGCGTCCACGGGTATAGAGTGCCATTTCTGTCTCGCCGATATCGCACATCACAATGGGCTTGTCATATTTTTGGGCTATCTTTGCGATTCCAAAAATGTATTTTTCCTGCAAACCAGGCATGTGATGCAACCCTAAAAGGATAATGCCATCAATTGCCGGGTCTTGAAACATTAGTTCAGCTGAAATCTCAAACATTTCATCTGTAACGCTTCCGGTCAAGTCTACAGGATTGTTTGTTGCAGCGATTTTAAGAATGGTGTTGTTGTCTTTTAGTTCTTGGAACTTTTTAAGCGTCTGCTCTGAAAAGGGCTCCACGGTAAGCCCCAGTATTTCAAGTTCATCAACAGTCATCACACCTGGACCGCCTGCATCAGTGAGAATGCCAATGTTTCTGCCTAAAGCGGGCTTTTGCATAGCTAAGCTTTTGCCAACATCAAAAAACTCTTCCATGTCGCTTGCACGGAATACTCCAGCTTGACGGAAAGCCGCATCATAAATTTTGTCTGAGCCTGCGATGGCGCCTGTGTGTGAAGCCGCTGCTCTTGCGCCTGACTCGCTTTTCCCTGATTTAATAATTATAACGGGTTTTTTGAGGGTAACTTGTTTGGCTACTCTCAAAAAGTCGCGGCCTGATTTCACGTCTTCAAGGTAAATTAGAAGAACACTTGTCTCCTTATCGTAGAGCAAGTATTCTAAAACATCTGATTCTGAAACATCACATTTGTTGCCGAAACTGATGAATTTGCTAACACCAATTTGGCGACCAGTCAAATAATCTAAAGCGGCAACCCCGAAAGCGCCACTTTGAGTAATCATTGCAATATTGCCGGGCATTGGACGTGGTGTAGCAACAACTTCGTCGCCAGTGGTTAAAACTTTGGTTTCAGGGAGAAACAAGCTGTCAACACCTGTTTTAGCGTAGAAGACGCCAAGACAGTTGGGGCCTAAAACGCGTATGCCATGCTTCTTGGCTATGGCAACCACTTGGTCTTCCAGCTCTCGGTTACCGATTTCTTTGAATCCTGAACTTATGATGATTGCGGCTTTAACGTTTTTTTTGCCTGCTTCTTCCAGAACACTGGGTACAACAGTTGCTGGAACAATAACAACAATTAAGTCAACATCTCCTGGGATACTGCTTAGGTTAGCATAGCATTGGAATCCTAAAATGGAATCCTCTTTAGGGTTAACGGGGTAGAGTTCGCCTTTGAAAATGCCACGCTGCTTGTTTGTGGAGAAGTTTTTGAATATCACGTGTCCAGCTTTTCCAGCTTTTTTTGTAGCTCCAACGACGGCTACAGAGCAAGGATTAAAGAATGCATCTAGTTTTTGAATCGCTTCTTCCATAGCAAATCCCAGTGTTTCCGATTAGAACCCTGACTTGTTTTTATGTATTGCTATCGAAAAAATTCAATATGGTGTTTTTATGTTGTAATTAACGATTTAAATAATTATCGCTTTTTACGCGTTCAATCTTCTAACTAAAACCAAAGGCTTATGCTTTACTGCTTCAAGCATCAACCAGCTTACACCTACAACTGGAACCTGAAATCTTGCCGCCATATCCCACACAGTAGCGCCTGAACCAGCACCGCGAGCGTGGTCAGCTATGTTGGCAAGCTTTAAGGCTTCAAACGCTGACAAACTGCAACCGCTAACGGCAAGTGGCGTAGAACTTTTTTTGAGCCTAAGCGCTTTTGCCAAAACGTAAGTAACAACTCCGCCAAAAGAGTGAATGCCACGCGTTGGGTTGGGACGTGGAGTAAAGAAAAAGTTACCAAGCTTGTAGGTTTTGTCTGTATCCACTATTATTATGCATACTTGTTTGTTGAGTTTTGAAGCTATTTGTCGGCGAATTTGCTCTGCCACGGCTGAAGCATCCTTTAACGGCAAACTCACGTATGAGTACGGCAAGTTGGAGCCGTCAATAGCGCCTTCAGAGCCAAACATTAACGCTTGACCCAACCCTGCATAGGTCAATGCCGCCTGCTTGTGTTTGCTTCCTGCATCCAAAGGGTAGTTTCTCAGCCGCAGTAGCAGTCTTTGCCCAAAATGGCATAAAATTCCCAAGGGGTAACCCCAAACTTTGCGCATCCAAAAACCAGCCAAAAACCGTGCTGTGGCTGATGGCTTAATGGAGCTTTCATCGAGGATGTTGCCTAACGCTGTTGAAACTGCCTTCTCGGAGACAACCACAAAGTCGCCGTCTTTTACTTTTTCAGCTACTGCTTCGACAATGCCGCCTAAGTAGTCGTCTTTAGGCTTCCAATATTCAGTAATGATAGGCAGGGCACTGTACTTTGACATTGATAGCACTTGGAGCAACTAAGAATTAAAACCCTTCACCCTAAAACGAGCTATACTGGGGTAGCCGCTGCTCTCGGAGACTATAGCCCCCTTATATATAGCTTGAACAAGCAGTAGAACCGCAGATTGAAAGATTGGTCGAGAATTTGTTGGTAGCGGGGAGTAGATTTGAACTACTGATCTCTGGGTTATGAGCCCAGCGG
>CAYMLF010000164.1:0-5080 GCA_964391275.1 uncultured Candidatus Bathyarchaeia archaeon | reverse complement strand
AATCCGCCTATATATAAGGGGGGCTATAGAAAAAAATCACAACTAGAGTTCCTGCTTAAAATAGTGCTCAAGCAATCTTCTTGTTCCCCTGCGTATGATTTCTGAAAGCGTCGCTGGACTAATCCCCAGCTTCTTTGACAACTCTTTCATGTCAACTTGCCTTGGATAATCAAAAAAGCCGCTCTTGAGCGCAAGCCAGAAAATGCGTTCTTGATTCTCAGTTAAAACGTCGATTTGCTGCTGGAACTTGCCGATTTTGCGCACGTTTACTTTGTGTCCTGTTTTCTGGAGTTCTTTTAGGATGGTTTGGTAGGCTTCAAAGGTTGGCACCATGAAACTGTACAATATCATGTTGTCTTCCAAGCTTTTGCCAGACACTAAAAAGGCGTCTTGGGCAAGAATGGTGTTGCAGACTTCGCATCCGCCGCTTTCCATCCAAACTGAAGATTTGTTTTCCACATGTTTAGGCGTAACCAGTTCCTTGGGCACTTTTTTGGCTTGTTCCTCGCCGAGATCCATCAAATGCTTAACTGAGCCTCTGCTTGAGCTTCGAACGTCCACAACTTTTAGGTGTTTGAAGCCTAACGTGGCAAGTTTTTTGACCATTTTGCATTCTTTGTTTTCCACTTCCAATACAACATGGTATGGTTCTCGCCAAGCATTCGTCATGTTTTCAACCCTTACATTTTAGGGTTAAAGTTGAAGGTTATAGTTAAAATTAACCCCATAAAAATTTGTGTTTAAGGCTGAAAAGAACCGGTTTAGGTTGGTGCTGGTCTTGTCCCCAAAACTACCGTCAAGTTCTCGCTGTTGTTGTTTCTAATCACTGTTACAGTTAAGCTTTCATTAGGCAACGTGTGCTCTTCAAGATAACTAGCCAAATCATCATTATTTTTAATTGTTACACCATTGAGGGCAACAACGATGTCTCCAACCTGCAACACGCCATCAGAAGGTCCACCCCTATTAACAGTAACAATCCTCCAACCGTAAGTGACAGAAACACCTAGTTCCTGTGCAGCAGCATAATTCATGTCGCTTCCGCTTACTCCCAAATAGGAATGCCCAGTGTAGGTTCCAGTGGTGATTAATGCGTGAATCTCGCGCAGAATAGTGTTAGATGGAATTGCGAAAGCAAGTCCTTGAGATTCTGAAAGAACCGCAGTAGTAACCCCGATAACGTGTCCTGCAGCATTAAGCATTGGTCCACCAGAATTTCCAGGGTTAATTGGCGTGCTTGTTTGGATAATGTTGGCGATGGAGAAACCGTTTCCTGAATCCTCAATTATGGTTCTGCCAAGCGCGCTAATCACGCCTGTAGTCAACGAGCCAACTAATCCATAAGGGTTACCAATAGCGATAACCTGTTCACCAACCCGCAAGGTGGATGAGCTGGCAATCTGCAGTGGCTTAAACTCGCTTGCAGGAGCATCATTAACTGAAACCACAGCTAAATCCGCGTAAGGATCTGTGCCTAAAACCGTTGCTGAGTAACCTTTGCCGTTCTGGAAAGTTACACTTAACTGGGTAGTGCCTTCAACTACATGATAGTTAGTAACTACAACGTTTCTTCCAGAATACGAGTAAACAAAGCCTGAACCTTGAACGGATCCATCAGGGGTTGTTCCCTGAATCAAAACAACGGATTCCTTAACGTTGTCATAGAGGTCTGCAAGGTAGGTGGCGTTCTGGTAAATCGTTATGTTCTGGTACGTGGCGTTTTGAAAGCCGCCAAGCGCTGAAAGTTGACTCTGCAAGTCAGTAACTTGACCTTGAAGGTTGGCTGAATCATTTAATGTGATAAAGAATATTCCTAAGCCGCCAACAAGCAGTCCTGCCACAAACAACATCACAAGCAAGCTGGTTATTGCTTTATTGTAAGCGTTTGAAACATCCATCATTGCATGCAAACCTCAAAAACAAGTGAAAAATATAGGAAATAAAAGTTTGCTATGTTCGCCTGTCTATAATGTCTAAAGCGTCAGGTCCAGTGCCGATAAGCGTGATTGGCACGCCAGTTCTAACCTCGACTTCGCGGATGAAGTCTTTAGCTTCAGAAGGCAAATCCTCGAACTGCCTAACCGCGTTGCATTTGGGGAACAAGCAATCAAGTTTAGTCATGGCAGCTTGAGTTGCACCATTAATTTTCGCGTTTTTCTTTGCCAAATCAAAATCAAACGGTGCACTTCGCCTATCCCTGCCTGTGCCAGCTGCAGTTTCAAACCAGCCACGTTTAATGGCTTCTTCCTTGCTGATTTCGCCTGGCAACGGCCCACCGCCAACTCGTGTAATAAAGGATTTGTAGACAATCATGACGTCATCTACGCGTGTGGGTCCAACGCCTGCTTCTGAGGCAATAGCGGAAGCGCCTGTGTCTCTGCCAGTTACATAGGGGTAATCGCCGCTTAAGAATAAAGACAGCATGAAGCCTTGTGTGCCTTCAAGAAGCACTTTTTTGCCAGCGTCTAAGCCATCATTAACTTCCATTATGCCGTCTGTGAGGAAAGGCTTCAACTCTGGAATGTCTTTGGCAAGCTTTGCTGTTCGCCTAACACGTTCTTCAAGTGCTGGACCAACACCCCAACCTGTTGTGCCAATGCCCTTATTCACTGCGCTTTGCTGGTCTTGGATGCTGTGTTTTTCCTCAATGATTGAAGCCATCTGGTCAATGCCCACACGGCTACTCTCCACTTGAGTTAACTCCATCTCTTTAAAGAATTGTCCGACATGAATGTTTGCGCCAGCGGAAATTAGCAGTCGGCATTTGTCATACAAGAAGCCTGCTGGAACCATGTGTAGGGCAAATTTTTTGCCATCCTTCCAAACCGTGTGTGCAGCGTTTACTGAGCCAGTTCTTACACAAAAATCAAGCTTATCTTTAAGCGCTAAATAAGAAATTATTTTTCCTTTACCTTCATCTCCCCAGAAGGCACCCACAATTACCGTGCAAGGCATAATATTTCACCTTCTGAAGAGTTCATATAGAATTATTTAAGATTGTTGCACAAACTTATGCATACATTAACGTCTATTCTTTGCTTCTTCATCTATGCGTTCAAGAAGTTTTACTACGGCTTTTCCCTTCTCAGCTTTTTCTTCAACTGAAATCGAATCACCTTCTGGACAGATATCGTCGATGATTATGCCTTTTTCCTCGTCGAGTATTACAGGGTAAACGTTGCATCCCGAAGGTCTATCGGTGTAAACATTGCATTGCCGTTTTTTCAGGTCGTAGAAAACGCAGTAGCCATTACGGTTTCTAAGCTGTGCATATCCAGACTTGTCGGTCTTCATAAAGAATTTTTTGTGAAAGCCTTTTTTTTCTAACCGTTTAATATCTTCGTTTGAAAGCAACATTTCAGTTTCTGTGCAGCAAATTCCGCAGTTAGAACAATTCATAAAATATGTTCTTTAAAAGGGATTATTTAGGTTTTTATCTTTGTCTTGAAGTTTAGCTTTGAATCAGCATTATGTTTCGGTTTAACATTTCAGCGTAAGCGACGTTTCTTAACGGGATTTTTCTGGCGCTACAGTTGCCGTATGGAACGTATTCTAGCAGGTTTGCTTTTCCAAGTTCAGCTTTTTTTATGGCAGTTAACTGCACGTTTACTATTACAGCACCATCTTTCAGATGCAGATTAACGTTTTTCCCTATGTATGATTTTGCGCTGTTTAAACTAAAGTTCTCCATGCTTCATTCACCATTCGGTTTCTTGGTCTGCGATTTTATTCCAGCATTGTTTGCAGATAGGAAGGATTTCTCCTTTAACTTGGATGTAGAGCTTAATGTTCTCGCTTTTACAGTGGTGTTCCCAAGGGTTTTTACAATGTTCCATTTTTAATCCTCAATTCTGTTATTGTTTGAAAATTGCTTTTAAGTGGGCTGTTTGAACTGCCAAGCAGTGCTGTGGAGAGGTGAGTTAAAGTAATACTTCTTGTAATATTATTTTGAGGTTGTTTGATTGGATTTTTACTTTTTAGTTGCTACAAGTAGTCTTGTTCTTCAGTTAATAGTGCTTGGTTTACTTTTGTTGGGTTACAATTTTAAGCGTCAAAAAAAGTATCGCCAGCACGGTTTCTCAATGTTTGCAGCTGTCCTAATACATTTGATAACTATTCTAGCGGTTATGGTGCCGTCTTTTGGTGCTATCGTCTTTTTTGAAACAGGGGTTCCAAGCTACATTGTTGCATTAAGCGTTGTTCACGGGCTTTTAGGGCTTTTAGCGTTCATTTTTGGCTTATGGCTAGTTGCTTCTTGGAGATTTCGCGTGTCCCCTCAAAGCTGCTTTCCCAAAAAGAAGCTTATGCGTGTTACAATCATTCTTTGGATAACTGCAATAATACTTGGCGCTGCAATGTACTTTATACTGTACATGCCCATAACACCTGTTGCAGGTTAAAACTGGATTATTTCAGGAATTATTTCTTCCTTAGTAATCTTTAACAATGCAACTGACGGCTTGTTCAGCAGAGGCGATGGATTAGTTGGGCTTCCAGGGTTAATGTAGAGCGTTTTTCCCTCCCATTTAATGTTGGCGTTGTGGGTGTGACCGTAAACTAGTACGTCAAAGCCGTTTTCCACGGTTAATTCTCTCATTTTATTCATGCCTTCAAGCGTGTTGGGGTCATGGACAACGCCGATTTTTCGGTCAAAAATTTTTAGCGAGTTGATTTTTGGCAAGACGCTGCTGATTTCTGGTCCATCCATGTTGCCTGTGACTGCTAATACAGGTGCAATCTGTTCTAGATCGTCAATTACTGATAATTCTACAAGGTCTCCAGCGTGAATTATGTAGTCGACAGCTGAAAAAGTGTCAAACACTGCTTTAGGGATGCCTTTGGCTCTTGAGGGGATATGCGTGTCTGATATGATGCCTATTGTTTTTGAGGCTTTGATATTTGCCATTTCTTTCGATATCATTGTTTGTTCCATCGTCAACTTGTTTGCCTCTTAAGCAATCGTCTAATTCTAACTTTACCCTTATATGGATTCTAGTTCCTTAATCTACAAGATTCACTTTTTTAGCTAACTGTGAGAATTCATGATTATAAACATGCTATAGAGTGTTTGTCTCTGTTG
>CAYMLF010000163.1:0-5187 GCA_964391275.1 uncultured Candidatus Bathyarchaeia archaeon | reverse complement strand
CAGTGTATTGAATCGTTATCTTGGTGTTTTGAATAACGGCAAAATTAAGGTTCGCGGCTTAGAGGTTCGCCGTAGTGACACGCCACCATTTATTTTTAATGCACAAACTGAAATGATAAACGTTTTAGCTAAAGCCAACAATTCCACTGGGCTCTATCAGCAAATTCCTGAGGTGTTGAAAGTGCTACTGCAGTACAGGAAACGTTTATTGGATAATGAAGTGCCTATGTCTGATTTGATTGTTACCAAACACATGTCCAAGCATTTCAAGCAGTACAAGCAACAGGTAAGTCAAGTTATTGCAGCGCAACAATTAGTTAAACAGGGAGTGGATTTGCATGCAGGCACCAACGTAAAGTTCCTTTTTACAGACGCCAACAATAAACGTTATGAACGCAGAGTTAAAGCTGCCCAGTTAATCGAGAAGAGCATAAACCCGGACATAAAAAAGTACCTGCTACTTCTCTACTCATCAACTGCAAACTTGCTTAGCTTTGCTGGATATACTACTCAGAAAGTGTACGATGCAATCAAGCGCCAGCAACAGAACTGCCTCATGTAACCCTTGATAAGCGTTTTGTATCATTGTTTAAATATTTCTTGTTCCTCAAGGTTCATTATGAGTTATCGTGCATCAGGTCCCAGACGTAATTCAGGCGCTAAATTTCAAAAAAGCAGCCATGAAAAAAAGTCAAAAGCCAAAAAGAACCGTTCAGGCGCTAAGTACCTGCAGGAAGAACAAACTGAGCAGAGCTTGAAAGGGATAACTGAAAAAACCCTTGCGAGCATAAACAGGCTGGGCAATCAAACGTTTGCGCTCTCACCGTTTAGCCAGTACTATGATGATTGGCTCATTAACCTGCGACGTGTCGTTTCAGAGTTTGAGTCTAACCCAAACGTGAAAGTCGACGAACTTTTCGTTAAAGAGCGGGCACAAATTTTTCTCGACCTTGAAGCAGCGTTAGCTGAGCGACGGCTTGCTGAATCCAACCTTTCTGGCGGGGCAAAAGAGTTACAGGACATAAATCACAAGTTAACTGATTCCGACCGAGACTACGCCCGTCAGAACCGCGCTTTAAGTGACAAGCGAAATGCTGACGTGCAGAGGCTCTCCAACAAAATCCACGCGTTAGAAGACAATGTTGCAAATCAGGAAGCGGTTAAGATTGGCTATTTCAAGTTCAAAGCTCGCCGAGAAGCCACTGAGAAGCTGGAGCAGACCAAAAAGGAGTTGGTTTCTGCCAAAAACGAGTTAGAAGTTGTGCTACAAAACTTTAAGGCTGAACAGGAAAAACTGCATGACAACTATCAGAGTCTACGGCAGGAGCTTACCGTGCAGATTGAACGGTTACACAGCGAACTAGAGAAGCTTGAAACTGATACTTCAGCTGATGTGAGGCAAACATACTGCAACGCCTTGGCATGTGCAGTAAATGCGTTATTTCAAAGAATACCAGCATCATCCATTTAAAACAAAATTCAATTTTTCAATAAATGCATAAGGCGCGTTTTACTGGCTGACGATTTAGTTTTCTAGTTAAAACAAGCACTAAAAAAGGAGAGGGAAAATTGTGAATCTCACCGTACTGTTACTGTTCGAGTTATGGGGTATGTGGCGGCTTTATTTCCCGCAAGGTCCTCTACGTATAAGCGTATGCTGTATGTGCCTCTTGGAGCTATGCTGCCTGAATCGGCGCGTCCATTCCAGACGATTCTTTGAGTGCCAGCGGCTTGTTGCTCATCTTCCACTATCGTTCTGACTAGCGCTCCTGAGCGACTGTAGACTCTGACTGTCACTTGGCATTCTTCAGATATGCTGTAGCTTAAGCGTGTGGTTTGCCCAAACCTTGGCCTGAAAGACGTGGGGTATACTGATACTGATGAAACTGTGGGTCTTGTCGTATCTGCCACAACTTCAGTCCCAACATAGCAATCTGCTACTTTTATGCAGTCACCATACACAATTGTTGATCTGCACCTGTATATTTCAGCCAATCCTACCCTTAGCTGCGTTGCATCGCCAAAAGCATCTGTATTGGGGTTTACTTGGCAAACAAGGTTTCCGTCAACCCACATTTCAGCCAAACCATCCACGCCTCGTTTCCAATGAAGCTCGACGCAGTACCATCTACCAGTTGATGGGGCATTGGAAGAAAACACGTCTACATAGCTTGTTTCGTCTCTTGCTGTTAGACACCATCGTAAGCCGTTGCTTGTTTGTCTCCAGCCAGCATAAGCTAGTCCGTTAGCACCTGAGTTTAAGATTAAACAGAAGAAACGGTCGTTGCGTTCGCGGATTCCTGATTGAGAAACAAAGAAGTAGCCTCGGGCATAAACTTCTGAGCTGTCAATTGCCTGATAGCAGTAGGCTCTTTCGTAGCCTCCGCCTCCATTTGAAGTGAACCTTGCACTGTAGGCGCCATGGTGACGTCTAAATGTGTTGATGGAAACGGTTTCGCCTGAGGTGCCAGCGGTGCCAACCCAATTGCTAAAGCTTCCCGTTTCAAAGCCGTCACTGAAACTTGGGGCGACGCTGTCAACGAGAGGGTACCTGTCTTGGTTGGTCTGGTCTATAATGTAGGGCGTATCGCCTATACCGTCGCCATTGCTGTCAACGCCTGTGTAGTCGCTCCAACCGTTGCCGCCTGACGGGTAACCGTTATCCCATATATTGGTGGAGTTTATTGAGTAAACCTGCTGCCCGTTGTTATTGAAGCTGTTATGGTATAAGCTGTTATTAGTGGCGTTAAGTAATTGCACACCATACCGCTGGTTATTTGCGATGTTATTCTCTACAATCAGGTTATTATTAGGGTAGTTGGAATAATAGATTTCATCGGGAACATAGTGGTAGTTTGTTGTAATGCCATCCATGTTACCTGTGATATTGTTTCCTTTAATGATATTTTCATCTGCTCCATTGAGATGAACCCCATAAGCTAGATTGTCTTTGATACTGTTTCCGGTAATTTCGTTAAATGAACAGTGCACTTCAAACCCTATTCCTTCAACCGGATTAAGCAGAATGCCAGCTCCGTTGTTTTCAATGCGATTGCCAGAGATTAAGTTGTGCTGAGCATCGCCAGCGAAGTATATAGCGTGGTTTGTATTGTCGATAAAACTGTTATTTGAAATGACATGGTCTTCTCCACCGTTAGAGACTATGCCCTCATTGTTGCCAGTTATTTCATTTTGAAGTATTTTTATGCCCCGAGCGGATGCATGATAACCGAGAAACATAATTCCACAGTTATTGCTTGATATGTTATTTCTGCTTATTTCGTCATTGAAGAAAAAGCCGCCCTCAAAGTTATAGAAGCCATTGCCATTCTGGGTTATCTGATTATCGCAGATTGCGCTATCGGTTAAAGTACCAAACCACGGTTCGATTCCTGCATCGTTGCGGGTAAGGAGATTTTCAGTTATTACAATTTCAGAATTGTCGTTAACGCATTGTATGGCAATAGAGCATTGGTATATGTTGCATTGGGAGATTTTGCCCTGTGATGTTTCATCAAGGGTTATGCCGCAGAAAAGGTTTGATATTACGAAGTTTCTTATAGTGAAATTGGTTGAGCCTTGAACGTAGATGCCGCTGTTAGGATATGCAATGTTCCCCTCAATAGAGTAGCCGGCGCCATCAAGAATTATGTTGCTTTTATAGATGGTTAATGCTTCTTCACTATCGCTAAGTACGTTGCTGATTAAAGTATATTCGTCGCCACTGCGCTGTAGAGGTGCATCCGCTGGAGTTACTGAACCATCAGCGTTGACTACTATGCTTCCAATCCACTTGTTACCTGCAGCGTTTATTGTTGAAGCACTCGTGAAAGTTAATGCAATTGCAATAATAGCGGCCATTAAAAACGTTAAAACTTTCCTCATTCATTTATCCTTCAAAAATGTCGATACCAAATGATAGAACGCTTGACAGAGAAAAAGGTGTGTGGTTGTATGTCTACAGTAACAACAAAATCTGTAAGCGTTCGTTTTTGGTAAAATTTTATACGTACGGGTTGTAAAAGTTATTTTTTGAGAACGTATCACAAGATTTTTTCAAAACGCCTTCTTTTCGATTCGCATTTACGGTTGGTTGCGGTAAAGAAGACGGTTCTTGTAATTCAGCGCTTTATGGTTTAATGTTTTCCACTAAAAACGTATTTAGCTGTGCTTTTTGAGGTTTATTGACTAAAAAATTGTCAAAGTTACATTTAGGCTGAGGACACAACTGGTCTTTGCTCCAAGACGTTCTTGAGGTTTTCCAGCATTCTAACATGCATATATTCCATGTCCCTGCTAATCTTGACCTTATCAATCAATTTTCCAAACACAGAATAGGGCACCTTATAGTCTGTAATGTATGTCGCTTTTGTCCCTGTAGCGGTGGGTTCAAAAATTAACGAATCTGTCGTATCCATTTTACCCTTAGCATCTTTAGTGTGCATAGTCATCTTTTTATTTTCTTCAAACTCCACAACCTCACCATTTAATCTTCCAAAACTTGCCAGCGTCCCTTTAGTATCAAAATGACCTTTTGTCCCTACTCCAACAGGCCCTTCAGAGTCCCATTTGCCCTTCATCCATTCTCCCCATACCTCATTCATCCTCTCGCTAGTGACGAAAGCGAAAAACTGTTCTGGAGATGCTTGGATTTCCCTACTAACCGTTAATTTGGTCAAAAATAATCACCTCCGTAAACGTAAAAATCTCTCAAAACAACCATTTATTCTAAGCTTAAATCGTTTTTGCTATCGACTTGACGCTAAGAAAGAAAAACAAGAAAAAGCACCATTTTACGCCGAAGGCGAGATGGCTAGGTGCAAGTTTTTCTGCAATAGCTTTTTTAGTCTTTCATCTCCTTTTAATCGCGGTGCATCAAAACGGCAGACAAGAAATGGATTCCAATGGACGGAGACACGTTTGTCACCAAAGACGGTTTCATCATGAACACCTTCGGGTACGAGCACCCTGACGACCGCGTCTTCGCCTTTCTAAAGTATATTCCAGCCAAGTACAGAGACCTCTTCAATGTCGAAATGCTCGAACGCACTTGGAGATACGGCGAAGCGGAGCTTTTCAGAGCAGAAAAATTGTACACAGCTAAAAATTACAAATCATTTATTGAAACATTCCGCAAAAACTTCCCAGATTACCTCTTCTTTGACCAAACCCGCGGTAAAGAATTAA
>CAYMLF010000162.1:0-5239 GCA_964391275.1 uncultured Candidatus Bathyarchaeia archaeon | reverse complement strand
TGACAAAGCTGAAGGCGACTATGCATTGTTCATGCTTAAGGAGGATTGGATTGCCGCTGCAAGAGACCCAATCGGCGTTCAACCGCTCTATTATGGAGAAAACCGAGATTTTGCCGCTTTAGCCTCAAACCGCAAGGCGCTGTGGCAGTTGGGCATTGAGAAGCCAGTGTCTTTTCCGCCTGGAAATTTGGCATTCGCAAAAAAAGAGGGCTTTAAGTTTAAGCCAGTAAAAACCGTCTCTTACGCAGAGCCAAAAACTGTCTCAATGGACGAAGCCGCAAGCACCGTACAGAAACTGCTTGAGCACTCAGTAAAAACACGTGTAGCAGGTTTAAGCAAAGTTGCAGTTGCGTTTTCCGGTGGTTTAGATAGCAGCATAATCGCGTTTTTGGCAAGCAAATGCGGCGTCAAGGTTAATTTGGTTCATGTTAGCTTGGAGAATCAGCTGGAAACAGAAACCGCTTGGGAAGCATCCGAAAAACTGGATTTGCCATTGCAAGTTCACTTGTACAAGGAAGGGGATGTTGAAACAACCTTGCCTCAAGTGGTGAGCTTAATTGAGGAAGCTGACCCCGTTAAAGCAAGCATTGGAGTGCCGTTTTACTGGACTGCCCAAAAAACGGTTGAAGCAGGCTACAGCATATTGCTGGCTGGTCAAGGCGCAGATGAACTGTTTGGTGGCTACCAACGTTACGTCAACGAATGCTGTACTGAAGGAAACGAAAAAGCGCGGAAAACCATGTTTAATGATGTTTTGATGATTCATGAAAGTAATTTGGAGAGGGACCAGAAAATCTGTATTGCCCTTGATGTAGATTTGTGTTTGCCTTTTGCAGCGTTTGATTTAGCTGAGTATGCTTTGGGTTTGCCTGTTGCTTTAAAGTTTGAAAGCAAAGCTGACACTCTTCGCAAGCTTGTGCTTCGTAAAGTTGCGTTGAACTTGGGTTTACCAGCGTCTATTGCAAATAAACCTAAGAAGGCAGTGCAGTATTCAACAGGAATTAATGATGCAGTAAAGAGGATTGCTAAAAAGCATGGGCAGTCAGTTAGCGGATACGTGGCTGAATTGCTTCAAAGAAGCTGTGAAAAACAGTTTAGTTGATAACAAAAAATTGTGGTTTAATAAAGAAGGGATAAACTCTCAAATGGTTGAGAGTCTCTAACACTGGTTTTAAACTTGTAACTTGAAGGCTTACTCGATTACTTGAATTGCGCCTTCAGGGCATTGTGCCTCACATGCTCTGCAAACAAGGCATTCACTTACTTTTGTTGGGACGGATTTGCCGTCTTTTATTTCGTAAACGCCTACAGGGCAAGTGTTCACACATGTTTCGCATCCAGTGCATTTGGCATCAACAACAATTTTTACCATTTTTATTACCTCTGCTTGGTTTCATTGAATGTTCTTTTGTAAAATAAAAGGATTTAGGTAAATCAGCGTGTTTTTTCCCGTATTCTTGAAAGGATTCCATTAACTACAGTTTCGGCTTTATCCCTTCGCTTTTGGTAGTCGTCAATGTTTTCCTTGTATTCTTCTTTTGTGATTTCACCTGTTCGATGCTGTGCCTCATACCTTTTAACTGCAGAGTCAGCTTTGTCAAATTCTGCTTCTGCTAAATCAAGCTCTCTAACCAAATCCGCATACATTGGCGAGTTCTTGAATAATTCTTTAGCTTCATTCATGCTTCCGGTTAGCATTTCATAGCGTGTTTCTAAAGTACGCTTTTGAACATTGTACTGGTGCCTCGGAAGCTTGCCTTTCTGAACTTTCGAATCAAGCACTTCCATTTCGCTGGAAATTTCTTGTCTATATTGGTAGTCGTCGACAAATTTGCGGGCGTAATCAGACGTTTTTCTGGGTTTGCCATTTGGTTCAGCTTTTGCCAATGACACCTTCGCCCTTTTTGGTTTCGACTTTGTATGTGTGGCTTGGCTCTTTTGTCTCCAAAGAAAAATGCCTATACATGCAACGGCTGAAATTCCAAAAGCCCAAAAGGTTGGCAAGTAAGAAGACCAAAGCGGGTTATACTCATAACCGATTTCAATGGTTCCCAACCCTGGAACCATTGAATCAACGTAACTTACAGCTTGCCTGTTTACTGTTAAGGTTTGTTGGGAGTTTACTGACGTTATGCTTGCAGATGTATCAGAAATTTGGATTTTTGCGCCGTCTGGAGGAGTGAAAATAAACTTGGCTTGGTCAACATAATAGTTGAATGCTGGAAAAACCGTGAAGGTGTTGCTGCCTGCATTGATATTTGGCAAATTGTACTCGGCAGTTAACACTGTGGTTTGTGTTGACGGCAGATAGGATGCTAAGGTGACATTTAACAGGATGGTTGTTCCTGCAGAACCCAAGTTGACTGAATTTAAGGTTTTTCCTGAATCGCCTTTTGCAACGATATTGGTTGCTGAGGAAGGCAAGCTTAGCATGAATGCTTTAATCATGCCTGCACCGTTGTTTCGTAAATGGTAAATATCCTGGCAAGTTACAACTCCAGAGGGGCTGACGCTTACTTGTCGTTCAAGAGTTGTCATGGTGCTTAACTGTAGAAGTCCTGTTTCGATTGCAAAAACAGCCGCACCTTCAATGTTCGTGTAAGCAGGCAGATTGTCTTTGGAATAAGTTGTAGCGTTTACTTGACCATCAGACTTTGAAATCGTAAATGTTAATGGCTCTGCAGGTAAGCTTAGTGTGACGCTGCATTTTCCAGCTGCAGTTGTTAAGCCTGGATAAGCTGGGAAATCCACTTTGTTGTAACCCATGTCTTCGTCGACAAGACTGTTTGAAAGCAGAAACTCCACAGTGAAAGTTTGTGGGTTTTCGCCTTCAAAATTTACTTTAACAGCGTAAAATCCGCTTTGGCTGCCCAATTGAGTGTTAAGCTCAACAGGGTAAGCGCGGTTAGCATCGTAAGCTACTGCCTTGAGTACTGAGGAGCCGTACTTGGAAGGAATGCCGATTTGGAATCCGCCTGAAACAGAACCAGACACTTTGACGACATCGCGAACAACTGTGTGTCCTGAAAACATGACCTCAACAGTGTGGTTAACGCTTTGAATAGTGTAACTTGAACTTTGCGCCGAAACAGTGTTGATGCAGAGAACAGTTGACAACAAAATAAGGGAGGCAACAATAAGCGTTAATGCTGCAAGAGATGCTTTCATGACACTTCACCTAAGGTTCTGTTACTGTTACAATACCTTGTTTATTTACTTTTATGGAAATCAGCCCCAAATAAACCAGCAGACGTTTCCTCAGAAAAATCGACCCCTAAACTCTAGCGCTTGGGAAAACTATAGCCCCCCTTATATAAAGAGCGGATTCTATGCTATGTTGAAGACGGCGAGGTCTCTCACAGCAGACCCCCCCTCCCTTATATAAAGCCATGTTGAGCGCTGTGTTGTTGCTCTCAGCGTAGACCCTATCCCCCTATAAAAAGCATAAACAAGCCAAAGCGGCTTTAACGCTTCTTTATACGTGACCACGCCAGCGCAAAAGCCAAACCTGCAACCACAACAACCAACAAAGCAACGGCAACATCTCTCCAGTCTAGAAGCAAGGGCGCATTTGTCTCTGTGACTGGCTGTGTAGGGGTTGCTGTGGGCGTTTGGGATGGTTGGGTGTTCAAAGTTGGGGTTGGCTGGGGTGAATTGGTTGGTGGTGGAGAGACTGAGGTGTTTGGGATGATTGTTTCGGTGCCGTCTGTGAAGTTTATTGTGTGAATGTTGCTCCAACTGCCTTCTTCAACGATAAAATCAAAGAAAAAGCCCAGAACAGGCGAACTGTTTGGATACCCAATTAACGCTTTAACTTGAAAATCAACTATAGAATTATTCGGGAAATGCATGGTTGTCCCTGAAGCGGCAAGCGCGATTTGCTTACTCAGTCCATTTAATACAAAGGATATTTCGGTAAAATCTGAAGTGTAATTTTGAATCATTTCTCTGGTGACTGTGTCCCAATCGTTTGAGAAATGCCCTCTATAGCGAATACTATACATCAATTCATTTCCAGAAGCATCTCGTGTGTATGGTTGATTTTTTATTTTAAAGTCTAACGTTTGCCATTCGTAGTGGACGCTGGGTTTGGTTATTGTTTCTCCTGTATAGGGGTCTGTGGAGTAAGTCGTCGGAGTATCCGAAGCGTGGTCGGCTATTGTTATGGTGAATTCTGGTGTGGATAGCTCAGTTTGTTCAAAGGCAGAGACAGAAGTACTTAGCGGGATTGAAATTGCCAAGACAAGTATTAGAGCTACAGAGGAAGTACTGCGCATTATTAATGCCCGTCTTGTTTTGGTTTGTTTTTCTTTTTCGAGAAAACACTAATGCCGCCGCTAAAACAACGATTCCTATACCCATCAAGGCAATGACGAAGTGCTCCCAGCTTAAACCCAAGACAACATCTGTCTGGGCAACTGGTTGGTTAGAGTCTGTTTGCTCAGGGATGGATTCGGTTGGCTCAGGCGATGTTGTTGGAGCGTTCTCTCCAATTTCTACTGTTTGTGTATCACTCCAATCACCCGCGGTGCCTTTGAAGATACAATCATACGTTGGTCCGCCTACATCAATGGCATGCGCATAAGGTGTTACCTCAAAAGTTCCAAATAATGCTTGTACCTGAACATCAATCGGGGCTCCTTTAGGAATCGGTTGAGGCAATAAACGTAAGTACAAAGACCCAACAGTGTAACTTGCGTTTGAAGCTTGGAAGTCAGGGAGAGAGCTATCCATAATGTTATGGTTATTGGGACCGTTGTATGGATAGTAAGTCCATACATTGGAGTAATGTCCTTTGTATCTGAGACCATAGTATGAGGCACCAAGGTTATTTTTGATTGTCACTTCGATCGTTTCGTTTTCAAAGTGGCGTCCTGGGATCGTTGTGGTTGTTGTTTTGCCAGTGTAGGGGTCTGTTGAGGAAGATGGGGTCGGCGGTATATCGTATGAATTGTCAACATACTTTACGGTGAATTCTGGGGCAGATGGCTTAGCTAACCCAGAGGTGGATTCCAGCATTACCAGACTTGAAACTGCTAAGATGAACACTAAGATGAGAGGGGAAATGTTGCTCATTTTAGTCAACTCCTAAACGGCTGTTTCTTCTGACAAAAAACACTAGCGCCGCCACTAAGCCAACGATTGCTATGCCTATTGTGGCAATTATGGTTTGTTCCCAGCTTAATCCTAAGACTACATCTGTCTGGGTGACTGCTTGGTCAGGTGTTGCTGTCAGGGT
>CAYMLF010000161.1:0-5292 GCA_964391275.1 uncultured Candidatus Bathyarchaeia archaeon | reverse complement strand
AACTGTGAAGAATGCCCTGTTTACGTTGCCACACTAAAAAATGACAAAGAACTGAAAGCAAAAAGCGCTAAAGAGTGGTCAAAGATTTACGCTGACTACCTTGTAACCCCATTAGAACCAGAAGACATCAACTGTGAAGGTTGCCATTCAAAAAACGTTTTTGTAGGCTGCAAAACCTGTGAGATCAGAAAATGCTGTGGCAACAAAGGGTATACGACATGTGCCAGTTGCAATGAATATTCAAGTTGTGGCATGTTGAACGGTTTTTTCGCTTTTCCTCATCAGCAAGCCAAAGAGAACCTTGACGCGCTCAGAACAGCAAATCGTGCATAGCAGGCTTTGCGAGTTTAGTAGATGCCGCCTTCACGGAAGTAATAGTTCTCTTCCTTTTTAGGACCAAACGCCCTAACGCCTTCACGCTTCAACTTCGTCTCCAACTCCTTAGCGTACTCCTCCGTAATCTCGCCCTTCTTACGCAAATAAGTAATAATTTCTTGAGCTTGCGCTTCAGTGTCACAGCGGCGAAGGAAATCGATTGCTGAAGGATTAAAATGGCGCAGTTTATCAATTGGCGCTGTGGGCTCAAGAAATTCTTCTTCGTCAACATCCTGCACCGCCGCTCGCTCAGCAGCTTCAGGGTCAGCACGCACTGCATCAATTGGCACTTTGCACTCGTCAAGTTCCTCAACTTCCCGATACAGGTTTGGAAACATCTTCTTGAGCGATTTTTTATCGATAGCCATTAAGCATCAATTAACAAAATATGAAAAAAGTGCTTTATGTGCTTTTTTGAAGAAAAGCTAGTCATTTGCCAGAATTTTACGGCAGAAATTGCCTTGTTGGATGTTCCCTAAGCAGGCGTTCAAGCTCAGTAGCCTTTAAGCCTTTGATTTCGTCGCCGAAAACTTCGCATTTACGTTTTTTTCCTGCCTCTTCAAGGCTGCGAACCACGATTTCAAGGGGGAACTTGCCAGTTTCAGCGTGGATGTGGTAGGATGAGAGGGTTTTTCCCTGCTTGTTCACTCGTGTCCAGCCAGCTCTAGAAATTTTCACATCGCTTTCTTTGAGGGTCTGCGCAACCTGTTCGGGTTCTTCAGCGTAAACCGCAAGGTCAATATCGCTTCCAAAACGGATAGTTCCCCGCCAAACACTTCCGATAAGCAACGGACAAAACGCCTCCAGCACCTTCATTACTTTTAGGGCTTCTTGACGCATCAAAACTAACCTTTCTTTTCGCGCGGAACCCTCTTTTTCTTCAGCAATCCTGTCAAGCTCAAGCGCTACTTCAAGGTTTGAAGGAAGAAAACTAACGCCAAAAGTTTCTGCCGCTTTCAGTTTCGCTTGCTTGTATTCTTTTTCAGCGCCAAAATAAAGAAGAGTGGCTGCTTCACGAACAACTTTACTTTTGAAATCGTCGCCGTTGCTTTTCATTTTTCACCAACGCTAAAAAAATTAGCGTTTTAGAATTTTTTCGTAGAGTTGAATGGTTTTTTCTGCGATTCTACTCCATGTAAACTCTGCCAGTACTCGTTTTCTGCCGTTCTTTCCAAGCCAAACTCGGCGCTCAGGGTTTTCCAGTGCGCTCACGACGCCCCAAGCAATGTCTGTTGGGTTGTTGGGGTCAATATGGTAGCCGCATTGCTCCTCGCCACAGCAAACCACGATTTCACGCATACCACTAACGCCTGCTGCGCCGACAACCACGGGCTTCTCCATGCTCATGGCTTCAAGCGCCACTATACCGAAGGGTTCATAGTAACTGGGGAAAACAGCCAAGTCGCAAGCTGCGTAATGGGCTATGCGTTCCTCTTCAGGGATGAAGTCAAAGCAGAATTTAACGTAGGGTTCCAGCCGCATAGTTCTGGTAAGGTTTACCATGTACTCCTGCTGGTCGCCAACTCCGACGATGACAAGTTTTACTTTAGGAATCTTTTGCATGATATGAGGCAGCGACATTATGAGTTTGTCTACGCCTTTAACAGCAACGAGCCTGCCAAGAAACAGAATCATCAACTCATCGTCCTTGACATCGTATTTAGCTCGAATCTTCTTAATCTGCTCCTTCGTAAAATTCTGAGGATTATACTTTTGCGGGTCAACACCGTTGTAGCAGACATGGATTTTGTCTTTGGGAAAACCAAGCCCTATCAGCTCATCCTTCATGGCGAAAGACACTGTAACAATCATATCCGCCATTTGACCGCCCCTCGACTCAATGTTGCTAACGACGCTGGAGCCGCCTCCCAACGTGCGACCTTTCTCAGTAGAATGCACATGGAAAGCTAAAGGCAACCTTGTTTCCCGCTTAACCGTGACGCCGCCCATAACTGAGAGCCAATCGTGAGCAATCACGACATCGTACTTCATGCCTTCCTTTCTAATTAACTCATTAATCAGTTTAGACGCTGACAAGTAATTGTAAACCATAAGCTTACCAAACAAGTGCAAGCCCCTCCCCCACTTTTTAATGTCTTCCGCAATCACATCAGGCAGTGAATCGGAAATGTCAATGTGAAATGGACGATGAACCTCAATTCCACGCCAAATTTCTCTTGTAGGCAAAGAGCCTTGGTCATCGTTCATTGTGAAAACGGTAACATCATGATCCATAAGCACGAATTTACGGGTAATTTCAGCGGCATAAGTGCCTAATCCACCAACGATTTTTGGCGGATATTCATAAACAAAAACAGCTATCTTCATTCTAGTAGGGTCACCATTACTATTTAGCAAGTGGGAAACTGAATACTAAAGCTTTTACCTATCCAGCTAGTAACAGACAAAAACGCAAAAACGCCCTTTTCCAATGCTTTGACGGTAACTTTGATTAGCAAGTTATTACATAGCACTAGCAAGCAGGTGCAGCAAATGACTTTGTCACCAATCAAAATCGAGATATTGGAAACCATGCTCTTAAACGGTAAACCAATGAAAGCCATGGAAATCGCCAGTGAAAACAAAAAAGAGTTTCCACCCACCATGATGCACCTTCTAGGGCTTGTCCGCAAAGGATACGTGGAAACGCCACAAAAAGGCATCTACATCATCACTGAAAGCGGCAAAAAAGCCCTTGACATTCCCGAAACCACCAAAGAAACCGCAAAAGGCATCCTCGCATACGCGCCACACGATAAATCATTCATGTTTTACATAGAGTTAGACAAACCCTTACACATGCACGCACACAGTCTACAAGACTTCGCCAATAAACTAAACAAAGTCGACATAAAATCAGTTGAATTTCACACTAAACGCGGCGACTTTGAATCTTGGTTTACCTGCCTTGGAGACCCTGAATTAGCCAAAAAAACCGCTCTTCTTAAAACAAAAAAGGTGGAAGGAGAAGCGCTTAGATTAAGGCTCCACAGCTTAGTTGAGCAGCGTCTTCAAGAACTATTGCAGATGACTGGTCAAGCACTGCCACAGTAACCTAATTTTTCAAGCTTCCCTCTAAAGGCTGAAATCGGCTCTCCATCTTCTTCAGCACTTGTTGAATCGTAGTGTACTCCATGTCCTCAGCGCCTAGCCGTGCAGGCTCAAACTCGCCCATCCGACGCAACATACAACCATTCTTGATAGCTTCATGCCGAGCTATCGAAAACGCTGGATCATCAAACATGTCAGCAATCATCGGTTGCCCATCATCGTCGCAAGCTATTTTTCCATCAGCAACTTGAAAACCCAAAGCAACAATACGCGGTGGACCATCAAAAACTGTGCATTTTGACTCTTTTAACCCCACAGGCATCAATGGTCCCCAGTGGCTACCACGCATCCAGCCTTGAACAAAATAGCTGTGCATAAACGGCGCCAGTATTTCGCCAACCGCTGGAAGCCCATGTTGGGCTCGGGCAATCATCACTGGGTCATCTTTTCCGACGTATTTTCCAGCAATCAAAGACAGCTTAGAAACGCTGCTTGCCGCACAAATCAAGTCATCACTGCATCGCCAAACACGCGAAACCGCATAGCGCCCCACCGTGCCAATTAACGCGAGCAGCTCGTACATTTCAGAGGGGCAACTGAGAACCGCCGACTTATCCTCCATTGTGTCGATGACTTCAAACTTGAAGCCACACAGCATGCTTGGGTCAATAACTAAACCTGCAGTGTTCATTGGGTCAGCAAACATGCGGAAAAGCGGGTAATTAAACGAGCCAGCCGAAGTCTTGTCAGCAGCAAAAACCACCAGCGGGTCAGACTTGCGTTCCTCAAACTCTATCTCAGCCACGCCCGGACCCATGCCGCGAACGTTGCCGCTGAAAGCGTCTTTAAGAAGGTCTTGCCCAGCCGCATAAAGCTTAAGCTGCAAAGCTTTGTTTGCAGCGTCCTTAAAGGTTTCCCATGCAAGCTTGTGAATTTCGCTGTTTTGCTCGCCGTTCTCGTGAGCCATAAGCAACTCCAAATCGTCGCCAGCGTTGAAAACAAAAAAGTTGTTAATCAATCCTTCATCTTGGGCTTTTTTCAGGTTCCTTTCTGCTATATCAAAAAGAGGTTTAGGGACAATATGGTGACCAGCCAAGGAGCCGACGTCACACTTGATTATGGAGATCGTGACTTTTTTTACCACACACAACCCCAAGTAATCGAGGTTGAACCTGAAATATAAGATTTTCACAAATTCACGACTGCGGCTTGGGAAAAAATGAAATAGGCAAAAACCAACTACTCTTTGAACTGGTGCATTAAAGTGAGCGAGCCACGTGTGGTTACAGTAAAAATTCCTGAAGAAATCTATCAAGAGATGACGCTTCGCATTCCAGAAGGCGACAGGAGCAACTTTATTCGGGAAGCAATCAGCGAAAAACTGCAGAAAACGCCCAAGCCAGACAAGCTCTTAGCGCTCGAGGAGAGGGTGGGCAAGATTGAACATGAGTTTGAACAGATAAGAAAATACCTCGCCGACCTCGAACTGCTAACCTACGAGCGCGGCAAAATTAACCCGCACAGCTTCTGCATTGACGACACCGACCACAAAATCATGGATTACATACTGCACTATAAGGGCGCCACGACGCCTGAACTGGCAGAGTACCTTAAAACAAACCGTTGGCTCGTCCTCAACCGCCTGCGAAAAATTCAGCGAACCTCCAAAAAGCAATGCGGCAAAGCCATAATTGACTACTGCGCTGGGGAGCGTTCGGGGAAGAAGAAGGCGTGGTGGATTAACGACCAGATTATTGGCGAGGAAAGCGAGTAACTTTAAATTTGGAGGGGCTGTTTTGTTGTGGATTTGTGGGCTCGTAGTCTAGCACGGAACGACTGCGCTGCTGAAGTCACCTTTGGTTTTTT
>CAYMLF010000160.1:0-5330 GCA_964391275.1 uncultured Candidatus Bathyarchaeia archaeon | reverse complement strand
AAAAAACGGGCAGTTTAGCCCAAACTGTTGGTTGTGGTTGTGCTAAGGCAACTTTTCCCCACAACTTCTAACAGACTTTGACACAAAACAGCAGTCCACAAACGGATACGTTTATATGGAAATTAACAGTTTTAGTGACTACGCGAACAAAAAAGGAATGTAGAATATGTCCACTCACAGCAGCTTACGCAAAAGAAAACTAACCGGCGGCAAAAAACGAGTCTACCGCACCAAGAAAAAATATGAAGCAGCAGGATACGCAGCAGAAACAATCCTCGGTGAACCAAAACGCAAAACCACAAGAGGCATGGGCGGAAACAAAAAAGTCAAGGTCCTAACAGAAAAATACGCCACAGTAACCGACCAAAAAACCAATCAAACCCAAAAAACCGAAATCCTACGAGTAATCCGTAACGGCGCAAACGTTGACTTCAACCGTCGAGGCGTCATAACCAAAGGCGCAGAAATCGAAACCGCACTTGGCCATGCAAAAGTAACCAGCAGACCAGGCGCAGACGGCATAATAAACGCTGTCTTGATTTCCGGAAAACAATAATTTTTCTATTTCCTCAGCGGTTGCTGAGACGCTTTAATTTTCGCTAATTGCCTAGCAAGTTTAAGCACAATCTGCTCTTTGGGCTCGTTTTTCTCGACTGCAAGCATACCGTTTTTTGCCCAAGGAGTTTTAGGGTATCCTGCAGTGGGATTGATTTCGTATTTCAAGCCCAGTTTTTCTGCTGCCTGCTGGATTTCCACAATTCTGGGATTTGCAACAGCAAAGCTTTTGGGTACTCGTCTGCCTTCCTTTTTGCTTTTGGATTCGTCAAAGTAGACTGGCCAAATTATTGCGTTATCACTTTTTCGCATCGCTAATTCACCTATTTATGAGCGTAGTACACAATCATTTTCTCGTTAACTTTATCCACACGGCTAAAGCCAAATCGTTCAAACTGTATAATGGCGTCTGGCTTTAATTGTTTGCATGCGTTCTCTGCAAACCCCTCGATTGCTGAAGCATCCTGCAGGATAACTTGACAGGGGTACTCAGTGCCTTTAGGTATCCACTGGATTAGTTGAGCCTTGATTTTTCGCACATCCTCATATGACTCACTTGAAAACTTGGCGTCAACCAACATGACTTTGGGCTCAACCGCATCTATAGTCGCTTGCTTGTTAACTTGCTGGATTTCAACGTTGAATAACTCCATCAGCCTTATGATTTTGCCCTGCTGCAGATTCTCTGCATCTTTTTTAGTTATCCAAAAACTTGCTGACGCCTCGTCACCGCTTGGAGACACAGTGTATTCGCGGAATCCTATCTCTGGCTTTTCCGGATGCAGGGGCAGCTTTGCGTTGAAGGTTCTGGGCAGCTGAGTTACTTTTAACTCGATGGGGTCAGAAACGAAGAAGTAACGGTTGCTTGAAGCATCAAGAATTTTACGGTTATACGAATACAGGTTCTCCCAGCTCAAAGTGACGTCGTTGGATTTTATCCCCACATCAATAATCATCTTTTTGATGGCTTCAGGAGTTATCCCTCGTTTGCGCAAGGCAGCAAAAGTGCCCAAACGTGGATCGTCAAAGCCTGCGTACGTGCCATCCTTGATGCCTGCAACAATTTTGGATTTACTCAAAAAGGCGCCGGTGATTTTGAGCCTGCCGTAATGAATCGCTTCTGGATACTCCCAGCCAAGCGCCTTGTACATGTACTTCTGACGCACCATGTTAGTGTAATGTTCCTTGCCTCGGATTATGTGGGTCATGCCCATTAAGTGGTCGTCTAAACCCGCGGCTAAATTGTAGAGCGGCCAAAGATTGTATTTGCTGCCAACACGGGGATGAGGATACTTCTTGGTATCAATAATGCGCAGTGCTGGCCAATCGCGAACTGCTGGGTTGGGATGATCAAGTTCGGTTTTAACTCGAACGACTGCTTCGCCTTCCTTGTAGCCGCCATTTAACATGCGGTGCCAACGCTCCAACTGCTCTGAAACAGGCAGTTCACGGCATGGGCAAGCTTGTCGGGCAAGGGCTATTTTGTGGAACTTCTCGGCTGAACATTCACAAACGTAAGCGGTTCCTAAACCAACCAGCTTTTCAACGTATTCGTAATAAATTGGCAAGCGGTCACTCTGAATGTATTCCTCGTCAACCTTAACGCCGAGCCATTTCAGGTCCTTGCGTATACTGTCGTAGAATTCAAGCGAGGGCTTCTTAACTTTAGGGTCGGTATCTTCAAAGCGCAAAATGAATTTGCCGTTATACATGCGAGCGTACTCATGGCTCAAAATGATAGCTCTTGCTGAACCAAGATGCAGTACACAATCTGGATTAGGCGAGAAGCGGGTGACGATTTGCTTGTACTTATCCGCGTTTGGCAGGGGTGAAAGCTTTTTTTCTTCTGGTTTTTCTTTCTTTTGGGTTTCAGGCCAATTCTTCTCCACAATAGCCTTCTGCTCTGCCAGTGAGAGACTGTTTACCTCGTTAACTACAATATTAATAACGCTAGAGAGCTCTTTAACGCGTGACCGCAACTGCTGTTTTTCACCAAGAACTTTTCCCACCATAGCGCCCGCTTGCGCTTTGCCGTCATGGGAAACCGCGTTAAGAAGAGCAGCTTTCCTAATCATCTCTCTAAGTTCTTTATCTTGTTCAAGTGCCAAAGTCTTTACGCTCGTTGAAGTTACATGTTTCTTTTAATCAAGAATTCGGCGAACGCTTTTAATTTTTCCTTAGCTTTCGGCGTTGGCAGCAAGCGGTCAACTTCGTTCCAACTGTCGACGACAATTTTTGAGGCAGTTTGCTTCACATGATCAATTGCATGGTACTTCTGCATTAGCGCGATTGCTTCGTCGCGAAGTTTTTGGTTGCTGGTGTGCATGTTCAAAATCTCCACAAGCCGCTTCCTATCCACTTCAGACGCTTTTTTTAGCATATAGATAACCATTAAGGTTCGCTTGCCCTCAGTAATGTCCTGCCCAACGCCGCCTTTCTTCATAGCAAACTCTTGTCCCGTCAAATCCAAAATATCATCTTGCATCTGAAACGCCACACCGATACTTTCAGCGAAACGACCAAGTTTTTCGACTAATTTCTGGTCTGCGCCTGCAAGGACTGCCGCCATTTTCGCCGCCATCCGTGCCAAAGTGCCTGTTTTATATGCACACATTTGCAAGTAATCATTTTCATCTAGTTCGTCGGCGTTTGCTATGCCTCGATGCCATGCAATGTCCATGGCTTGACCCATGCTGAGGTTAATCATCTCTTGTACATACACTTCGTAAACATTACAGAGCACTTCAGCTGGTAAATCAACACTTTTTTCCATCAAAGCCAATAAGGGCAGATAATACATTGCGTTACCCATATTAACGGATATGTCTAAACCGTAAATCTTGTAAGAGCAAGGTTTTCCACGACGCAACTCAGAAGTGTCTTCGATGTCGTCAATAACGAGGGTGCCGTTGTGGATAACTTCGGGGATGATTGCGAAGTCAAGGCAGTAGCCTTCCGTTTTACCCAGCGCTTCGCAAATAAGCAGAAACAGGGCTGGTCGCCAACGTTTTCCTCCTCGGTCTAGAATATCCCAGATGGGGTCGGCAATTGCTTTATCCATCGTTTCTAGGTTGTAGCTGTAGGCTGGCGGGTTAACTTGGAAAAGAACTGAGTCCTTGCTGAATTTGCGTGGGATGTATTTTTCGATGGCTTTGTCTATGAGTGGTGCTTTCTCTGCTAGGAATTTCTCGATGTTCAATCGTTAACATGCTCCTCTTTTGGCGTATTCTTCTATGTTGAAGCCTCTGCTTTTTAACCACTCCGCCGTGTCTCCGCCAATAACCACGGGCACTTTGCCTAAACTGGCGATGTTTTCTGCGCCAACAAGAAACATTACGTTACGTAATTCATCGATTAAACATGAAAGCATCTGCTGGGTTTCGCTGCTGCCTTTTACTGCCGCTTCAAGCACGGGTTGGGAAACGCCGGCTAAACTTGCACCCAAAGCTATCGACTTTGCAATATCTGTGCCTGAGCGGACACCGCCAGAAGCAATAACGGGCAACTTTACTGACTGAGTTGTTTCTATTATGCTTACGCCTGTTGGGATTCCCCAGTTCCAGAAAGCCTTGCCCAAAACCGTTTTTGCACGGTAATACTCTACAGCCGCAAAGCTGGTTCCGCCTACGCCGCCAACGTCAATCGCTTTAACGCCTGCTTCTTGAAGTGCTTCAGCGTCTTCTGCACATATGCCTGCGCCTGTCTCTTTAACAATAACGGGCTTGTCAAGTTTACTGGCGACTTCAGCTATTTTTGCTAGCACGCATTTGAAGTTTGTTTGTCCTTCAGGCTGAACCGCTTCCTGCAAAGCGTTTAGGTGAATTGCAACCGCGTCGGCGTCAATCATTTCAACGGTTTTTTTTACTTCCTTTATGCCGTATCCGTGGACAAGTTGGACTCCGCCGATATTTGCAATTAGGAAGGCGTTGGGCGCTTCTTTGCGTGCTACTGAGTAGGTTTTTTCGAGTTTTTGGTCTTCGATGGCGGCTCTTTGGCTTCCCAGTCCCATGCCTAAGCCGAGTTTTTCGATAGCTTGGGCGATGTTTTGGTTGATTTTAATAGCCTCTTCTGTGCCGCCTGTCATTGCGCCCACAATAAGGGGAGCGTTAAATTTTTTGTTTAAAAAAGAAGTTGAAAGGTTAATGTCCTTTCGGTTGATCTCTGGCAGTGCTCGGTGGACAAATTTGATGTCCTCAAAGCCTGTCGTCACGTTTTTTGCTTGAGCTTTCTGCTCAAGACAGATTTTGATGTGTTCAGCTTTTCTTTTCTCAGTTTTCTTTGCAGCCATTTTTAGCTCTTCTCTATTACAGTGCCTAACACGCTTTGGTCTGTTAAGGCTCTGTAAATAGATAAGGCTTTTGTGGCTCCTGTAACTGTAACTGGAATGCCTGCTTCAACAGCTGGGATGAGTTCGGCGATTTTTCCTGCCATGCCGCCTGTCACGTCGGTTCCGGCTGCTTTGCCCAGTTTAGGCTGAATCTGCTTTAGCTCTGCAAGCGTCAAATGCTTGTAGACTTTTGCGTCGGGGTTAGTTTTTGGGTCTTCCTCGAATAAGCCGTCAGTGTCAACGCCTACAACGATTTTTTCAGCCTTGTACTTCAGTGCAAGGTAGGTTACCAATTGGTCGCCGCTGAGGATTGTGAAGCCCAGTTTTTCGTCTAAAACTGCGTCGCCATACATTACTGGTGTGAAAACCATTTTTGCCATAGCTTTCATGACTGTTTCGTCAAAGGTTTTGACTTTGCCGTTTTCGGTTATGAAGCAGCATGATGGTG
>CAYMLF010000159.1:0-5340 GCA_964391275.1 uncultured Candidatus Bathyarchaeia archaeon | reverse complement strand
TTTTTGATGTTCTACTATTCGTACGGACGTTCTAAAAAGTGGTATTATAAGCACAGAAAACCATTTCTCTACTGCAAAGATAAGGAGAAAATGAATGTGTTTAGGGGCAGAGCGGCTGGTTTGGTGCTTGCTTTTGCATTAGCTACAGTAAGCCTCTCATTAGCAGCCTCTGCCCTGTTTAGCGGCGATGACCCTTTCTCTGCAGGCGAATTATCTAACTTGAACCAGAGGGAATCTGACGGTTGGGAAGCGGTTGTTTTTACCTGCAACGCAGGCACAGAGTACGAGTTCACTTTTGATGTTGAGGTTGACTTGAGTGATGGCATGAGCAACGCTGAGGCAACATTGGCGGCTACTAGCCTCTTTAAGCATGAAATTAAGCACAGTAGTTACACGGTTAAGTCAACGCAATCCAACGGGGACGGCACATGGACGGTTTATTTGAACTGGGATGGCAGCCACTACTTTAACGTTCACGTAAACCCCTCTAATAGAACAGTAGAATATGAGCGGTGCTACTAAGCGTTTTTGAAGGATACAAGAACGGTTATAAGAAGCCCTTGAGCACTAGAAGTTTAGGGATTTTTTCATGAAGATTGACTACTTTAACCCTGAAGGGCTGCCTAAACCCAGAGGCTACACGCAAGCAGTAAGCGTCAGCGGCGCCCACAAAACCATTTACGTCGGCGGGCAAGACGCGGTGAACGAAAAGGGCGAAGTCGTCGGCAAAGGCAACCTCAAACAGCAAACCACGCAGGTTCTAAGCAATATTGAGCGGGCGCTTGAAGCGGCAGGAGCAAAGCTGGAAAACGTTGTTAAATTGAACGTGTATGTTGTTGCTGGGCAGAATCCTGTTGAGGGGTTTGCTGCTTTTCAGGAGCGGTGGGGAGGCAAGTCTAACCCGCCTGTTATTACGGTGTTGTTTGTGGTGGGGCTGGGGAATCCTGAGTGGCTTGTTGAGGTTGATGCAGTCGCGGTTTTGCCTCTTTAGCAGTATTGTTGTTTGCGGTTTTGTTGACGGCTACTTTAACGCTGAGCATTTAACTTTAATTACTTGGTCATGAATCGCTAAAATAATTCTTTAACTAAACCAATGCGAATAAAGTTTTTTTGTATAAAAAAGAAACTGAATCGACATATTTTTTAACCACTGTCCATATTCACCATTTGGATGGAAGCTACTGCCCTGAACCATTCATTCCCCCGAATAATTGGATAAGCGCAGTAGCTTCCTTACTACTATTAACCAAAGGCAAAGATTAACATTTACTTGCTCAAAACCAACCCCTAGCCACCGAAAAGGCATGGCGGCAGTGGCAAGCAAGAAAGCCGTTGCTAGGCGCTAATTTTTGGTGGAGGACGAACTCGTCTTCCAAGCTTAATACGCATAGCAATTCGGTGAAGCTTACGCAGCGACATGACAAGTTGCTCAACACTTGGCGATGCAGAATGAATTAGCGGTATCTGCTCATATTCAGCAAGCTTTATGGCTTCGTCGTCAGGATGGGTGCGGTGAAAAACCACCACTCTCGGTTTAAGACTGCTCACACGCACAATCATCATTGGTAAACAGCCTGTTTCAACATTAGTGAAAATCAGCGCTCGCTCGGTTGAAGCGCCAAACAATTGTGCATACTCTGAACCTGACAGAGCCTCAACAGCTTTTCTGCTGTCAACAACCGTGTAACCGTTTACTTCTTTAACAGATTTTTCTTTACACGCAACCACTTCACCGTTAATTGCTCGGCAAAGATACTCTACCCGAACAGGAATGGGGAATTCTCTTAAATCAATGATTGCCATGCTCGGAGAACTGGTCAACTTTGAGAATTCACGAATAAAACGACTGCCTTTTGCTTCATCAAGCTGAAGGAGCGCCAAAACAAAGCGGCGAATAAATTTAGCGCCTGGACTTTTTCGTCTGCTCGCTTCATAATCGCTTATGACGGAGGATGAGAGACCCATAACTTCTGAAATGCTTAACTGTGAAACCGCGAAGAGTTCACGCCATTTCCTCATGGTTGCTCCTGGTTTACCTGAAAGTATGATTTCTCCTGCGATTCTTCTTGCCAAGATTTCTCTGATGCTTGGGGACACAGACATGGAAACCCTTCACTTGCACCTGATTCTTGAACTTGTATATAGCTGTAATGTTTTTCTTGCGAGAGCAATATTGGTTTTAGAAATTTTCCTTTGACCTTTTTTAGCAAAAAAAGAAAAACCTGCCTTCGGGAGGACTCAATTTATGCTAACTTGGCTGTTGCGTTTATTGAATTGCGTTTATAAGTAAGTTCGCGTATATTGGCAGTAACGTTTCTGTCTTCTGGAAAAGACAGAGCGCAACTACCACAATGAACAGAAAAAAGGAGTGATAGAAAATGGCAGAAAAACAACAAGACGTTATCTTCGTTGGAAACAAACCCCCAATGAGCTATGTTCTAGCTATCATAACTGCGTTCTCTTCAGGAGCACAAAAAGAAATCACCCTGAAGGCACGAGGACAAGCAATAACTACCGCTGTTGACGTTGCAGAAATCACAAGAAGCCGCTTCATTAAAGACCTTAAAGTCACAAAAATCGCAATCGGAACTGCAGAGATGCCACCACGAGAAGGCGAGAACAGGTCAAGAATGGTTTCAACGATAGAAATTACTCTATCGAAAGAGTAAACCATGAAAGACTAACTGTAAATAGGCAGAGCTTTTCAGCTCTCACTTTTATTTGTTAATCATGTTTTTTCAGTTTATCCTCAATTTTAGCGACTATGCTGTTGAATTCTTTTGAGGCTTCAGATTCTGGGTAGGCAATTACGAAAGGTGAGCCCTTATCAGCTAGAGCGCCTACTTTTGGGTCGATTGGGATGCTTCCAAGAAATTCTACACCTGTTTCCTGAGCCATTTTTTTGCCTCCGCCTGACTGGAAAATTTCTGTTTTCTCTCCGCAGTGTGGGCAAATGAAGCCGCTCATGTTTTCGACAACGCCTAAAACGTGCATGTTTAGCCTATTAGCGAACGTTATTGCTTTCTTGACAATCGTGCTGGAAAGCTCTGACGGCATGGTTACAATAATTACGCCATCTAACTCAGGCAATAGTTGAGCCACGCTTAAGGGTTCATCACCTGTTCCAGGCGGCAAATCAATAAGCAAGTAATCTAGTTCGAGCCAAATGATGTCAGCGAGAAACTGTCGGATAGCACGCATTTTTAATGGCCCACGCCAAATAGCTGGTGTCTGCTCAGGCAAAAAGAAGTCAATCGACATAACTTTAATGCCTAAAGGACCGGGAACTGGGAAAGCGCCTGTAGGGCCAGTTTTCACTTTCTGCCCCTCTAAACCGTACAAGCGCGGGATGCTTGGGCCGTGAATGTCCGCGTCCAGAACGCCGACTTTGAAGCCTTGTTTTGCCAGTGCGGCTCCAAGGTTTGCGGTAACCGTGCTTTTGCCTACGCCGCCTTTTCCGCTGATGACTGCGATTTTATGTTTTATTTGGCTCATGCGAGCTTTTAATCGTTCTTGGTCGTCGCTTTGTTGTTGCCTGTAAGCTTCAAGCTGCGCCATATTTTTTTCTAATCTACTCATAAAAAATCCCTGACACAATAATTCGTTGAATACGATTGATTATTTAAGTAAGCTAAAATAGTTTATGGTGATATTCTATTTAGACTTGTTTTGGGGATTAGTAATGGTTAAGTTAGAAGATATTAAGGAAGCTCAGGGGGCAATTGCAGGGTACGCTAAGCATACACCGCTTAACCGCTCAAAAAAGCTCAGTGACTTAACAGGCGCTAACGTGTACTTGAAACTAGAGAACCTGCAGGTTACATCCTCCTTTAAAGTCCGCGGAGTCACCAACAAGCTGCTGCATCTCTCAGAGGAGCAGAAGGCGCAGGGAGTCGTCACTGCCAGCGCTGGCAATCACGGGCAAGCTGTTGCTTATGGCGCTTCGAAGCTGGGGTTTTCGGCTAAAATTGTTGTTCCCATTAACACGCCTAAGGTTAAGGTGGATGGCATTAAACAGTATGGTGTTGACTTGTTGCTTTACGGGGAGACTTATCCTGAGGCTGAGAAAGAGGCTAAAGAGCTTGCGCAAAGTGAGGGGCGACTCTATATTTCGCCGTATAATGACGAGTTGATTGTTGCTGGTCACGGTACCGCTGGGTTGGAGATCCTCGAAGATTTGCCAAACGTGGACGTGGTGCTTGTTCCTGTGGGCGGCGGCGGATTAATCGCTGGCATAAGCACGGCAATCAAAAGCCTCCAGCCCGAGGTGCAGGTTATTGGTGTGCAGTCTGCGGCGACACCTATCATGTACGAGTCTCTGAGGGCAGGCAAGATTGTTCCTGCGCACCGTCATGATCCCCGCACGATTGCTGAGGGCTTAGCTGGAGGCATAGAGAAGGGTTCTATCACGTTTGCGATAGCTCAGCAGTACGTTGATGAAGTTGCCTTGGTCAGGGAGGAGACGCTTAGAAAAGCGGTTTATCTGCTCTGTCAAGAGGAGGCTCAAAAGGTTGAGGGTTCAGGCGCGGCAGGCATCGCCATGCTGCTGGAAAACAAGGACGCGTTTGACGGCTTAAACGTTGTCTGCGTGGTTTCAGGCGGTAACATTGATGATTCGGTGCTTCAAAGCATTTTAGCGTCTGAGGGCGATAATTAGGCGAGTTTGTAGCCGATTTTCCGTAGGAAGCCTCGTCGCTCTGCAATGTCGGCGTCTGCTTCGATGCCCTTGCTTTTTAACCCGTCAACTACGCCGATTATGCCTCTGCCCTGTTCGGTTTCAGCGATTAAAACTTGCAGGGGATTAGCCGTTGCAGCGTGAATTGTGCATACTTCGGGTGCTTTCTTGATTTTGTCGAGCACATTTATTGGGTAAGCGTTTTTTAGGTAGATGATGAAGCTGTGTCCGCAGGAGATTTCAAAGGCTTTCTCCTTAGCTAAGACGCGGAGTTCCTCGTCGTTTCCTTCATGCCTCACAAGGCAGGGTCCTGAACTTTCGCAGAAGCCTAAACCAAACCGTATGGTCGGCACCGAGTTGACTAGTGCCTCGTAGAGGTCTTCAGCGGTTTTTATGAAGTGTGCCATGCCAAGGATGATGTTGCAGTCTTTGGGCGGTTCAACTTTTACTATTTTAAACTCTAACAAGATATTTCCCCAGTATGAGTGAGGCAGGTTTTGCTTTTAAGATTTAACTTGCTTAAGCTGGCAAGTTAGTGAAAGCCCGAAAAAGCATGGAGCAACGGGTTGATTTGTTTTTTTGTCGGATAACAAATCTTATATGGAACTATCGCTGTCCATAGATGCATCGTGCAAAGCAGAGTTTTTTGCACTATTAAACAGTCA
>CAYMLF010000158.1:0-5383 GCA_964391275.1 uncultured Candidatus Bathyarchaeia archaeon | reverse complement strand
CCACCGCCATTGTTTCCTGCGCTGTTTCCAGAGATTTCTCCACCTGACATTCTAAAGATGCCTCTGTTACGTACGCCCCCACCATTTACTGCAAAATTGTTAGAGATCTCTCCGCCCTGCATCAAAAAAGTGCCGAAATTGTATACTCCTCCAATTTTGCTTGAGATTAAACCATTATACATGATGAGTTTGCCGTTTTCCTTAACGGATATCACATATCCCACGCGTGTATCTGTATGAGTTACACTAATGCCATCAAGCTTTAAGGCTCCATTGCTCTCAACAGTGATAGTGCTAACGCTTTCTCCTCCAACGATAACCCCATACTCTTCATATGAGGTGCCGATTAGTTTGTATAATTCTGATTCTTTGTTGCTTGTTAGTGTGATGTCTTTGTTAACAGGAATAACAAGTTGTTCTGTTAGTGTAATATCTTTATCAAGAGTGATAACTGTAGGTTCTACAGCGTTGTTAACGGCATATCTGAGTTCCATTTCATTACTAACTATTCTGTCTGATGAACTGTCCACAATTGTTTGATCTGCATCTGGAGATAAAAACCAAATAAAAGACGTAGCTATCAACAAAACCAGCAAGGGAGTAAAAATTTTACCAAACAGTTTTGTTTTACCCGTCCATTTTATTCTACCAAAGACCTCAATGCTATGCATGAGTTACACAAAAATTCAAGCTCTTGAAATGTTATAAAAGATTTTTCGTCAAACTTTCTTGACTAACCAGGCGCTAATAGTTAGAACATAGCCAAGGCGTCAAGTCCTAAAGCCTATACGCTCAACCGTGCCCAAAACCATATAGTCTTCAGGTTTGCCGCCTAAAATCAAACGGTAATACTTGTCACCACTTCTTTTATCCGTTACCTGTTCGGCTTTTCCCTGTGCCGTGATGGTTTCGCCGTTTTCTGCTTGTTCACAGAATCTGCCACGGAAAGAAGCGACTTCTTTGATGGGTTCCAGTTTTGGTCCAGTTATGATTTTCACATTTTCCAGTTGATAACTGCAAGGAGTGAATAGTGCTTCACTTTTGTCGCATACTTTTGCGGTGATTTTTGCGTAACCTGCGTTACTGTAACAAACATCGCCATATTGTTCGTGGAGTTCAGGCCATTCTTTAACAAACCGCACAAAATAGTCAGTGCCTTGGTACATGCCTTGGAAAGCTTTACGGTTCTCAACCCGCTGGAAGTCTTCAAAGCTCATGTGGGTGTCTTTGGAGCGGAACTCGTAGAGCGCCATTAGTTCTTCTCGGGTGTAGGGTTTGAAGCGTGGATGCCCATCCTTTAGCATGCGTTGAAGGGCTGTGTAGGCTTTTCTGCAGTTCTCCTCGCCATAAACCAACGGGTCGATGTCGCTGGTGGCTGTTGTTAGTCCTGCAAGAATCGAGCCTGAAATACCAATGGCGCTCCACGGGATATCAGCGGCTTCCTGCAAGTCAACGGCAAGCTGCAACGCTTTAGTTTCCAAAATAGCGTGCGCGCCCGTCGTGCGCAGCGATGCAAGCTTTTCCTGAGGCTTATAATGCTCCGCGATTTCGCCAACTGGCACCTCACACATTGTTTCGCCAAAAACTGGGTCAAAAACTATCAGGTCAGGCAAGTTTTCTTTTAGGAATTTGAAGCGTTCGCCAAGACTGTAGACTTTGCCGTAACTGCTGTCTTTGCCTTGCCGTGGACCGTGCGCTACAGGGATGAAACGGGGAAACGCAACCACTTTGCCTTCTGGGTGAACTAAGCCTTTAACGTCGAAAACCACGTTACTTTTTGTCTTTATCAGGTCTCCTTCACGTGCTTGCATGCATCTTGCCTCAACTACACTTGTTTGTAGATTTTTACATAACGTTAATAAACAATTCGTCTAATTCCAAATACCTGTGAAGTTAATGAGCAGCAACTGCGAGAAAGCACAACACATAAGCCGATGCCTGCAACTGGCAATTCTGCTTGAAGTCAGCGCAGACAAGCCTGGCAACGTCAACTTTTCCACCAGTTTTCAAGGCACACGTGCAGAACACTTTCTGGCATCCGCTGTTGCTGCTGGCCCGAGCTTTCAAGAAGCTGCAGAGCGGGGCATCCAAATCGCAGATGGCAAGCGCTCCTTGAGTGAGGCGGGTTTGGGTGAACTCGTCAAAATGGGCGTTAAAGACGTTATGGCTTGGCAGCGGGGCGGCAACACGATTTTGGGCACTATTATGCTGTTCGCGCCAATAGCAGTGGCGGCAGGCATGACCCCAACGGGTGAAGGTTTCAGCATGGACTTTTCGGTTCTGCGCAAAAACATCGACGCCGTCATTAAGGCTTCAACCGCCATGGATTCCGTGCACCTGTACGAAGCAATCGACATCGCCATGCCCAGCGGACTCAACGAAGCCCCAGACCTAAGCGTAAACGACCCAAACTCGAAACAGCGCCTCTTAAACGAAAACGTGACGCTCTACAAAGTGTTTGACATAGCCAAAGACTATGACGACATCTGCAGCGAGTGGATACGCAACTACCCCATAACTTTTGATTTAGCGTACCCATACCTAACTGAGCAGTTGAAAGAAGGCGACCAGAACACCGCAGTCATCAACACCTTCCTAAAAATCCTCTCCGAACACCCTGACACGTTCATAGCCAGAAAAGCAGGACTTGATAAAGCCAAAAAGGTTTCGGAACAGGCAAAATGGGTGTTGGAACTTGGTGGCGCTGCAGACCCCGACGGAATTGTTGCCGTAGCCAAATTCGACAGGAGTCTGCGTGAGGCTGGAAACCATTACAACCCCGGAACCACCGCAGACATAACCGCGGCAACTCTGGCGCTTTGCACGCTTAGCGGTTATAGACCATAGTTTTTCTGCTGTTTTTGGGTTAACTTAAATTATCACCGTTATGTGATGATTAAATATCGACTCTTTAGGGAATGAGCATATTGGACAAACCTTTAAGCGTTAATCAAACCGCTTGGAAACTAGCACAAAAACTTCTCGATAATCCCGAACTTTACCAAGTAAAAATCACAAAATCAACCGCTGGAGCCACCATCATTGACGCAGGCGTAAACGCGCCCGGCGGTTTACAAGCAGGCAAGATTTTAACTGAACTTTGTCTTGGCGGCGCAGGAAAAGCCAAACTTGGTTTCAAGGCGTATGAGAATTTGGATTTGCCGTCTATAACAATCTCCACCGACCACCCAGCCGTTGCAGCCTTGGGTTCGCAGTTTGCTGGTTGGCGCATCAAGGAAGAGAACGGCAACATCGCAATCGGTTCAGGACCCGCACGCGCCTTAGCCTTAAAGCCCAAAGACGTTTACGCAGAAATCAACTACAAAGACCAAAGCGACAAAGCCGTCCTAACCTTAGAGAGCAACCAGCTGCCCACAGACATGCTGATTGAAAAAGTCACAGCCGCCTGCAACGTAACAGCGCAAAACCTAATCATTGTTGTTGCTCCAACCGCAAGCATCGCAGGCATAACCCAAGTCACCGGACGCATCGTCGAAGTGGGCATTCACAAGCTCAAAACGCTCGGCTTAAACCCCAACGTAATCCGTTACGCAATGGGTTATGCGCCGATTTCTCCACAGGGAGCGGATTTTGAGGTGGCGATGGCGCGAACCAACGACGCCATCTTGTACGGTGGAACCGTTTACTGCACCGTCGACTACGACGACGAGCAAGCACTACAAAAAATCGTCAGCCAAGCCCCATCGATGATGTCTAAAGATTACGGCAAACCGTTCCTGCAAATCTTCCGTGAAGCAGACAAAGACTTCTACAAAATTGACCACAACCTGTTCGCCCCAGCAGTCCTGATGATTAACAACGCTAAAACGGGCAGGGCATTTAGGGCTGGCAAGATAAACGCTAAAGTTCTAGCAGAATCCTTAGGATTCTAAATTTTCCTTCTTTTAAACAGGGGCTCTAAAAAAGGGTGTTATGTAAGAGTAGCGAATGCTATTTTGGCGCTGGCTGCCTTGTTTCTTGGGCTTCTATGAGAGGTTTGGCGATTTGGGGTTTACAAAAGTAAGCTCTGATGAAGTCATTGAAGCCTTTGTTTCCCAGTAACGCTGCAATCAGGAAGCTTATGATAACTACTTCGACTACTGCTTTTACCATGATTGTTGAAACAACTGCCATTGGAATTACAGTATTCCCTTCCGTGAAAAGTGGCAACAGAGTTGTAAAGTAGGCATATGTAAATAAGCCCTCTGGAATGTACGATGTTAAAGTTAATGGTACACCCAGCCAAGATGAAGAATTACCATCAGCTATTTTTAGCCGTGTAGCAATTAAGCCAGCTACTAATCCTGTAAGAGCTTTACCTACAGGTAAACCTATCAACCCGAGCAATCCTCCGTTCCCAGCTGGTCCAAACATTATGCCTGGCCCGATTCCCGCAATCAATCCTGTAGCTAAGCCTGCTACTGGTCCTCCGAAAACACCTGCTATGAAAACCGCGATTAATGAGAAGTCTACAGCTATTCCTTGAGCAATCGGTGCTACAACGGATGAAATAATGAAAAGGGCGTTTCCTAATGCGCCCATCATGATGATAAATGTGAGTTTTTTAGTGTCCATTTGTGTTTCCCTGTTTGGTTTAAGCTGAGCTTTAGCTATTTAAGAGTAGCTACTCAATAATTGGTGCAGTTGTAAGAAGATTATGGAAAATCGATAAATAATCTAAATAACCAATAATAGTTCAAGGTGAGAAAGCGTTGACTGAAACACAAACCGTTCTAACTTTCACAATTAACGAGTTAAAACAATGGCTCGAAAAACAAACCAGCACAACCCTCACCCCAGTTCAGGCTCAAGCAAAAAAACTCCGCGACGAAATGAACAACGCATTATTAAGCCTAGACGAAATCTGCAAGTCACTAGTAGACAACAGCACCAAAGAAATCGAAAAACGGAACATGAAAGTCTACAACCGCGCAAGAGCCCTAAACAAACTCGCTCACCTGTTCATAGACCGGCTAAAGAAGATAAATACTCCCGAACAAGTAACCTACGACAGCCTCAGTAAATTCACCTCTGAAACCCAGAAAACCCTGTTAGTGACAGAAATCGACATAAAAAACTGGTTCCCACGCATCTCACCATTCTTCATTATGGACCGCCGAAAATTTCTCACCGTCTATGAAAAAACAAAGCAAACATTTGCTGCGCTAAACGATTTTGTCACCAAGGAGTACGTTAAAACCAAAACTTTGGAAGAAACAATGCAGCTTGTAAATGACCTACAAGCTCTTGAGGACAAATTATCCATCATACAAAAAGATATACAATCAATCAGAGACGAGCGAACACCAATCGAGCAAGAAATCGCTAATATTGAAAAAAAAATAAGCGAGTTAAAAAGTCAAGGACCAATTGACCAGCTAAA
>CAYMLF010000157.1:0-5421 GCA_964391275.1 uncultured Candidatus Bathyarchaeia archaeon | reverse complement strand
CTAAAAGTAGCACCTATAGATACTGTGGGGTTTGCAAGAGTTTAAACCTAACTGAGGACAAATAAGAGTTGTCTGGCAAGCGTGTTCTCTGTGAGAACAGTTTTGTTCTATAGAGAGAAATATATTGCCATTCAGCTGCTATCTTGAGTGGTGAAGAACCAAAAATGCAGTTTCAAAAGAAACTAATCATATGCAGCATCCTTGCAGTCACAATCGGAATCGCAACAATCGTACCCTTAGCTTATCTAATGACTCCTGCAACAGCACAATCAACTGATAACCAGCCCAGGTTTTCTTTTGACATGCCATATGCTTACGTCCGTAACGTGTGGGATAACACTACGCTAACAAACGATACCTATGGATGGGCATTCTCAGTTCTCTTTAGGACGACTCCAATTTCTGATTTAACAGATGACTCAGTTGCTTACTATGAAACTTACAGAGCAGAATTATCTTCAAATGACGTGTCAATAGGAAATATATCATTAAACGCTATGGCTACAACAGGCATCAATGGCCCCGCCAATTTAACATTCTTCCTTGACAACTGGTACAATTATACGACTTTTGAAACAGAAAGAGGCCCCGTAAGCAGAGCAGGACCGTACAATGGAACAGCTCAAAACTTAAAAAACGGCTATGATGACAACTGGAACCTCACTGCAGGTGAACCACAGTCACTTACTATGAAAATTTACCGTGAAAACTCTATAACACGCACTTTAAACTCAACACAGATATACGTTAACGAAAACCCAGAACCAATAATGCAAATCGAATTAATACCTTACCGCGATGGCTATCTTTACAACACAGGTATTCCAATGTATGAACTAGACCAGATTAACCCGTTGTTCCCAATGCTAAAAATGAAGTATTAAAGGAGTCTCTGGCAATGGCTGGCGCATCAACTGATTCATTGGAAGGCAATACATTAGCGGTGTACGCATTCATAGTTCACTCTGATAAGCCAGTAGGAACTCGAGAGGTAACCCGCGGCGCAGACTTAAGCAGCCCCAGCGTTGCACATCGGCACCTACAGAAACTTGAAGGCATGGGGTTAATCGAAAAAACAGTTTATGGCGATTTCATCTTAAAAGAAAAAGCAAACATCAACGGGCACGTGTGGGTCGGCAAAAACCTTATGCCCCGCTTGATGTTTTACTCCTTCTTTTTTATGGGCGCGTTCGCCGCAGAAGTAAGTATAATATTGCTTAGTTTAATTATTAAGGATTTAGTGGTTCAAGCCAGCTTTTACTTTTTAACTGGGATGACGGCGGTGGCTATGGTTTTGTTTTTGGTTGAGGGGTTATCGTTGAGTAAGAAAAAGCCGAATAGAAGTGCTGTTGAGTCTTAAGCAACCGCACGGACTGCTTTCAAGATGGTGCTAAAGTGCACCGTGCTTGATTAGCAACCTATAACTTGTTTCTTAAATAGCCGATTTTCGATAGAATTTAGTTCCAGCAAGGTTCTTATGCTTGCATTTTATTCTATTGAGTTAGCGATTTTTTTGTATGACAAAAGGAGGTATTTTAGTGTACAAAAGGATGCTTATAGGCTGGACAACAGTATGCCTTGTAGTCGCGCTAGCCATATGTTACCTATCATCAGCATACCCATACGTTAAAAACATCAGAGCCTCGCCAGTGGCTGTTAAAGGAAACGTCATAACGATAAAGGATACAGTGGACATTTACTTTACCGACCGTGCATGGGAAGAAATCCGCTACAAAAGCGGCAGCTTCACCGATTTTGACCGCTACTGGCATTCTCAGATAGGACAAACATACTCCTACATGGGCGCCACAGTTAGGCTAGAATATATTGATTGGACGCTTGTTCGGCACTACCAAAACCATGACCGCTTAAGCTTTGTATTAAAAGTAAGAGTGCTAGGGTAAACTGGCTAAACAGAGCAGCAACCTCCCTTTTTTTCCAAAAGAACCAAAAAAGTGTAGTAAAATGAGCTAGACTCCGCAGGTTAGCCTTAACTCTCTAATTTTGCGCATAATTATTGGTACGCAAAAGAACTTATTATACAGCAAATGGAACAGAAAAATTATGAAAACCACAGGCAAAATTGCGTTAATTGCATTTTCAATCGTTGCAGGCGCTGTTATAATCATAGGCTATTACGGTTCAATACCATACATCTCTCCGATAGTTCATGGAGAAAAATACTTGGCGGTTGGAGGCTCAAGCATGCAGCCAACAATCAAGCCAGGCGCAACAGTGGGTTTTGAAACGGCTTCTTTCTCCGACCTAAAGGTTGATGACATAATCGTGTTCAAAAGACCAAGCGATAATGCTCAAGTTGTCGGAAGAATCACGCTTGTAAATACGGATGGCTTGCAGGTTAAAGGAGATAATATTCCCCAGCCTTACGAGTGGAAAGTTACCAGTGAAATGTTAATTGGAAAAGTAACTCGAATTGATAATCCACCTTAATAGTTTGAATGTGGGCCCGGCCGGATTTGAACCAGCGACCAACAGATTATGAGTCTGGCGCTCCACCGAGCTGAGCTACGGGCCCAAACAGCAACTATCTTAATACTGCTATTTCCGAGAACATTTAAACATTTTCTGCTTTTTATCTCTAACCAAGCGACATACAAATAGCACTTCACAGCAAATTTGGACTCAACTGCAGGGCAGGCTTGCGCAGTACGGGACTAAACTTGACATCGTCTACGAGGACGCAGCTTACCCAGTTGCTGGCAAGTACGCTAACGTTTACTATTGAAACCAGACAACCTAAAGGCTTGAACGATTTGAACAGTCGCCGAGCGAAAATAGCTTATCGGCAGCATATTTGGGGCATATTAGAAACTCGTTGCAGGAGCCTATAGAGGGTCTACCTGCCCAACATATTAGCAGCCTAATAGAGGTTCTATGCACAACCTATAGAGGGATAGAGGTCTGGTGAATCCTAAGAGGGTAGTCACGTATTGGCGAAAAACCACGCCATTAAATGTGGAAAAAAGGTTATTCGATGTAGATGGCTGGTTGATACGGCATCGCCATCGACGCGCGTCCTTTGGGGTCGTAGCGGTCTTTGTCATCTTCACAATACACGCAAACTTCCTCTGCGCCAAAGCGGTCTTTGAGAAAACCCAGCGAGGACTGCACAATCGCTTTCTCGTCGACGGTTTTGATGCTTTGCATGTTGGCTTTGCGGGCGGCAGACTGCTTTGTTAAGGCTTTGATAACTTTAGGCACAAGCGCCGCGACTTCTTTCATGTGTGGCTTAAGCTCGGGCGTTGCGGCAAATTCCCTCATTAACTCGGCGATTTTAGCTTCTCCAGACAGCGACTTCTCCAGCACCTTGAGGTAGATTTGCCACTTCCACGATGCAGCGGTGAAGTAGACAATGCGTTTGGGCGATATCTTGGTTGCCTTCAAAATGTTCCCAGTGTCACCGATGATGTCAGCCATCAGGTTTTCCTGCTCTTCCGCCGCCAAATCAACTTTGCCCACCTCAAAAACTGGCCACTGCGCCACGCTGATAAAGCCTTCCTCGCCAGTTTGGCTCCAAAGCTCCTCACACATGAACGGCGCAAACGGCGCAAGCATTTTAATCCACACCTTCACAGCTTCCGCCAACGCTTTCGAGTCCGTGCTGCCTTTCCGCTGAATGTACCAGCGCAAATCATTCCACACTTCAAACAGCGCCACCTGCAAGGCAGTCCGCGTTTTCATTTCAGAGAGGGCTTCGGTGACTTCTCGTATGCGGTACTGCATTTTAGTCTGCAGCCAACGCTCCAGCACCGTCTCCCCATCCTGCTTGGCTGAGACGATGATGCCGCCTGCAAAACTCAACAGCGCCTCAAATTTGCCCTGTAAATCACGCACGTTATCCGCACGCCAATCTGGGTCATCCATGCCCTCAGCGCCCAACATTAAAGCGCACCGCGTCGCGTCGGCACCGTACTTGTCCATGGCGCCCTTCATGGTTATGAAGTTGCCTTTGCTCTTGTGCATTCCCTGCCCTTCAACCATCAACATGCCGTTAACGCCGATGCCTTTGGGCCAATGCTCAGGCGGGAACAAAGCGGCATGATGGAATATGCAGAATGAGAGGTGGTTGGGTACGAGTTCTTTGGCGGAGTTGCGCAAATCAAACGGGTACCAGTACAGAAACTCTTGGCGCATCGAATCCAACAGCGCCTCAGCGATGCCAACTGCCTTGCTGACTGCTGCCCTGTCACCCTTGCCAAAAAACACGTAGTCAAAAACGTCTGGCGTTAACGCTTCTGCTTTGACGTTGTTCTTTTTTATTTGAGCATTAATCGTGTAAAACGCCATGTAAACCGTCGAGTCACTAAGCGTCTCGATTATCCAGCCTTTCCCCCACGGCAGCGGCGTGCCAAAACCCGTCGTTCTCGCGCAAGCCCACTCCCGCAGCCAATCAATCACCGTGTAAAAGTTTGTCCGCGCTTGGTCAGGGTAAATTTTCATTTGGGCAACAACCTGTTTGGCGCTCTCTTTCCACTGCGCATCAGAATAGTTCAAGAACCACTGGTCAGAGAGAATCTTTACTATGCACTGGGTCATGCAGCGGCAAACCACGGGCTCGGGCAAGTCGTACATGCTGTCGGCGGCGCCCAGCTTGCGAAAATCAGCAATCAACTCGTCTTTAACTTCGCGGATGGATTTTCCAGCGTAAGGTCCACAATTCGCCTTGAGTACGCCGCTGTGGAATTCCTTTTTGTAGAGCGCGTTGGTAGCTTCATCAGCTTTGGGGTCATGCTGGTCTTTAACACCCATCTGCTCAACAATCTCAACAGCGGGAAAATCGCCAAACCCATCCACCTTGATAATCGAAATAGGCTTTATCTGCAGCACAACTTGGGGGTCAACGCCGAAATCCCGCATAACCTCGGGCTTTTGCTGCAAATCTTTAAGCGCCAACCAGTCAAACGGCGCATGAGCAGGCACACTGTAAACCACGCCCGTGGCAACTTTAGGGTCAACAAACCAGCCTGGCAAAATCGGAAACCGCTCCTTAGTCACGGGGTTCTCAAAAGATTTGCCGATAAGCTCCCTGCCTTTGAAGACGCGGTGGATATGCACTTTTTTCTCTTGCTCTTTAAGCTTCTCAGCCGCTTCTTGGCTGACAATCCAGTTTTCATTGTTCACGGCGGCTTCAACATAGGTGGCGTCAGGGTTAATCCACATGTTCGTGATGCCATAAATCGTTTCGGGGCGAAAAGTGGCGGCTGGCAAAAACGTCGTCTCATCCAAACGGTACTTTATGAGCGTGTACTCTTCGGGTGTGACGCCTTCGCCGACTTGGCGGTCATGGTCACCAGTTGGACTCTGGTCTTTAGGACACCAAACCACAGGATGCGTGCCACGCGTCACATAGCCCTTTTCCTTGAGGTTCTTGTACTGCCACTCGATAAACTTTTGATAAGT
>CAYMLF010000156.1:0-5442 GCA_964391275.1 uncultured Candidatus Bathyarchaeia archaeon | reverse complement strand
TAATTGTTAAGCCAGGCGAAAAAATCCCTGTTGACGGAATAGTGATTGATGGCTATAGTGGTGTTGACGAAAAAGTAATCACTGGAGAAAGCCTCCCAGTCGAAAAGAAAATAGGCGACCAAGTTGTCGGAGCAACCCTAAACAAAACAGGCATGCTAAAATTCAAGGCAACAAAAGTTGGTAAAGACACCGTTCTTGCTCAAATAATAACATTAGTTGAAGATGCATTAAGCTCTAAAGCACCTGTACAAAGGCTAGCTGACATTGCTGCAGGCTATTTTGTTCCAGCCATCATAACCACTGCCACAATATCCGCACTAGTATGGTACTTCTTGGTGGGAGCAGCTTTGCCTTTTTCGCTTACCGTTTTTATCGCCGTATTAATCGTGGCTTGTCCGTGTGCCCTTGGACTTGCCACTCCCACGGCAATAATGGTTGGAGTGGGTAAAGGGGCAGAGAATGGAATTCTAATTAAAAGTGGGGCAGCTTTGGAAACCGCTCACAAGCTTGAAGCAATCGTTTTTGATAAAACTGGTACCTTAACGAAAGGAGAGCCTGAAGTTACAGACATAATACCAATCAACTCTTTTAATGAAAATCAACTGATACAGTTTGCCGCAGTAGCAGAAAAAAACTCTGAACATCCACTCGGAGAAGCCATAGTGAAAAAGGCAGCCCAAATAGGAATCAAGATTGAAGACCCAGAATACTTCAACGCTATACCGGGACAAGGCGTAGAAGTAAAGCATGATGGCTCAACGGTTTTGATGGGCAACCGAAAACTTTTAGAAAATAATAACATCGCTATCGGCGGAGTCGAAGAAAAAATGGCGTTATTAGAAGAGCAGGGTAAAACAGCGATGATTATAGCAGTAGATGGTCAAGTGGCTGGTTTAATTGCTGTAGCTGACACTTTAAAAGAGTATTCAGTTGAAGCAGTAAAGACCCTTCAGCAGATGGGTTTAGAAGTAATCATGCTGACAGGAGACAACAAACGAACAGCCAATGCCGTAGCACATCAAGTCGGCGTAAATCGTGTCCTCTCAGAAGTTATGCCTAGTGAGAAAGCCAATGAGATTAAGCGTTTACAGGCAGAAGGCAAAGTTGTGGCCATGGTGGGTGATGGAATAAATGATGCGCCAGCATTGGCACAGGCAAACATTGGCATTGCTGTTGGCAGCGGAACAGACGTTGCAATGGAAACAGGAGATATAGTGTTAATTAAGAATGATTTGCGAGATGTAGTTGTAGGTATCCAGTTAAGTAGAGCCACAATGAGAAAAATCAAGCAAAACCTCTTTTGGGCATTCTTCTACAACATCATTCTTATACCGTTGGCGGCAGGTGCATTCTACCCGTTACTAGGTGTCCTTTTTGACCCCGTGTATGCGGCAGCGGCTATGGCAAGCAGTTCAGTAACGGTTGTTACAAACGCTTCTTTGCTTCGAAGGTTTAAACCAAAACTCTAAGTCACACGACAACTATTTGTATGGAGGTGAAAATGTTTGGCTAAAGATTTAGTATGCAACATGGAAGTTGACGAGAAAACCGCAAAATGGAAGACAGAATATAAAGGCAAAACCTACTACTTCTGTGCTCCAGGGTGCAAAATGGAGTTTGAAGAGGACCCAGAAAAATACGTTAGCGGTGGCGGAGACCATTCAGGGCACAGTTGCTGTTGTTGCGGAGGACACTAAACCCTAACTGTATAAACAAACAATTTCTCTTATTTTTAGCTAAGGAAACTACTGAGAATGCTATCTAATTAGATTGCGCCCAACAGCACGTTTTCTGCAAACAAGTCCTCGTTAAAAGCGCCGACAAACTCCACTTTCTCGTTAATCACTACTTTTGGAACGCCTATGACGTTGTATTTCATGGCTAAGTCTGGAAATTCTGTGCCACTTATCACGTCAGCCTTTACCATGTCACTTTCGATTGCTAATTTATGCGCAACAGCAGCGGCAACTGGGCAGTGAGGGCAAGTTAGTGAAACGAAGACTTGGATGTGCACAGGGGATTTAACGTCTGCCAAAATCTCTTTTGTCTTTGCTGACAGGTCAGTTTGACCTTTTGAAACGTTAATTATGGCGTCAATTAGCGTTTGCAGTTCGTAGCCGTATGGTAACCCGTAAATTCTGACGCCATAATCTTTCGCTCCGATAATCGCCAAAGCAGGAATTTTGTTCACGCCCAGTTCTTTTGCCTTAGTCGCGTCAGCAACAAAATCGTAAACTTCGACGCTGATTTTGCTGTTTTGCGCAGCAACCTCTTGGATTAACTCTTTTGTTCCAGCACAGGAACTGCATTCAACTTCCTGAGTAAACATCACAATCTTAACTGGATCAACCAGTTTTTGGTTGAAATCGGCTTTAAGTAGCTCTTTTTTATCATCTGGAATCATGCCCAAAAAATCACCACCTCAGTGCATTATCAACAATAACTCAGTTTGGTAAATATAGGTTTTCAAAAAAAGAAGGTGACGATTAAGCGTTGTCGCCGCTGTTAAATACGCGCTGTGAAGTAATCCATGTTTCTTCAACTAGCTGGTGAAGCCCCTGCAGTATGGAAGCTAATTTCTCTCCTTTGCAAGTTAAACCGTAAAGTTTTGGCGTTCTTCTGATGAAAACAAGCTTTTTTCCCTTCAAGCCACGCAGGTACTTGTAGGTTCGCCGCATTGACAGATTGGTTTCTTTAGCAAGTTTTCCAGCGGATACACCGTTAGGGTTTATGGCATCGTAAACTTTTCTTTCAGTTGAAGTTAAGGTTTCTTTGCTTGGGTCACGTTTTGACCTAAAGAAGAATACGTAATCCCGCTCTTCAGGCGTTTCAATCAATCCCACATCACGGAGACGTTTTAGGATGCGTGAAGTGATTTTTGGAGAAATAAGCCTCTGGATGTCTTCAAAGGTTTTAGGTCCTTCAAGCAATGCACGTAGAAGAGTTTCCTCGTAACATTCAGAATGTGCAGGCAAAACGTTAGCAAATTCTGGAAAATCGCATAGTAGCTCAGTTAATCTGTCCCCAAAAGTGGTTGCGTAATATTCGTCTCTTGCCTCATTTGCAAGACCAACCTCTATTAGCGGTTGAATATACTCTTCATTTATTGTGTCTTGACTGTGGGTGTGACCTGTTTTTCTGAGTTCTTGCTGAATTTGGATAACGGAATATCTGCCTTTAGCAATTGATTTTAAAATGTGAAATCTTGTTTCATTTTTTAAAACATTATATAGGTCTTTTATGAAGTCAGGGTTGTCCATGGTGTCGCGTAGTTTGCGGAGTTCGTTTTTTAGCCTGTATACTTGGCATCTGCTTATGCATTCTAAAGGTGATACGGGTGCACAGTTTCGGCATTCAGCGTCAAGTGTGATTAAAAGTTGGGCAAGGTCTTTCTTGTTTTCGCCGTTTTTGGTCGGCGTTAAGACGTTTCCTATGTTGTTCCCCCCATGTGGCGGTGTCGTGACGGGTGAAGGAGTGAGAGATTGGGTTTGTGGTTAAAACATGGGTTATGTTTTGTTTTTGCCCGTCATGACACACGTCATATAATTTTATGACAATCGTCAAATTTAAATAGATTTCCCCACATTTTACCAAATATTCAGGTGATTGTTTGCTATTACCATGCGAAGTGGGTGTAAAAACAATTTTGCCGGCTGTAAAAGCAATATTGGCTAGAAATATTGTTGAAAAACATGGCCTTAAAGAGAAAGAAACTGCTACACTGCTTGGCTTGTCGCAATCCGCTGTTAGCCGCTATGTAACTCGTAGCCGTGGCAACCATTTGCTGGAGATCGAAAAAACCGTTGATGTTCAAGTTCTCATCGACCAGATGGTAACGTATCTTGTTAAGGAACCTGAAAAGAAAAGAGAAATAATGCTTCTTTTTTGCAAAACCTGCAAGGCGATCAGGGAGAAAGGATTAATGTGTAATTTATGCAAAAAAGAGATGCCTCAAGAATGGGCACAAGCATGCGTTTTCTGTCAAAAAGAAGGATTTAACCTTTATTAAAGCCCATTTTTAACTGCTTTTCAGGGATATACACGTGTCTTCGTACGATGAAAAAGCGGTCCTAGACATTATAGAGCAAGTAAGCAAAAGCGTAGTAAACATAAGCACCGTAAAGCTTGTACACAACATTTTTTACCAAGCAGTTCCAGTAGGCGGCATGGGCTCTGGCACAATCATAGACGCCCAACAAGGCTTGATTTTAACTAATAATCATGTGGTTGGTGGAGCTGAAAAAATTAACGTTACTCTTTGGAACAATGAAGTCTTGCAAGGCATAATTACAGGTTCATGTGCAGTTCATGATATTGCTGTTGTGAAAGTAAAGGGTGAGAACTTGCTGGCTTCTCAGCTTGGGGATTCTGATAAGCTTAGAGTTGGGCAACGGGTTTATGCCATCGGTAACCCATTTGGGTTGGCGGGTGGTCCAACAGTGACCTCTGGTGTTGTCAGCGCGATTAACCGTACAATTGAGTCGCAGCGTGGGTTGATTGAGAATCTTGTTCAAACTGATGCAGCGATTAACCCTGGTAACAGTGGTGGTCCGCTTGTGGATTTGGAGGGCAAAGTTGTAGCCATTAGCACTGCAATCATTCCTTATGCTCAAGGTATAGGTTTTGCTATCCCAATTAATGCGGCGAAAACGTGTACGAACGGCATCGTAGTGGAAGGTATCGTTAAAAGGCCGTGGCTTGGCATTATCGGTTTAACGTTGACTGGTGACGTTTCAAGGTATTATGGGTTGCCTGTGGATCATGGTGTTTTGGTGACTAAAGTTTCTTCGTTTAGTTCTGCTGAAGTTGCTGGGATGGCTGCTGGGGACATTATTTTGGAAATTGATAATCGAGAGATTAAGCATGTTGATGATTTGGTTAGGGAGATTCATAAGCGCAAGGTCGGTGACAACATTAGAATTTTTGCGCTTCGAAATAGTAAGGAGCGTTTTTTTGAGTTAAATCTAAAAGAGGCTCCATGACAGTTGAGTGGGAAAAATGTGTGAAGACGATAAATTAAGAGAGGTACTGACTAAATACAAAGTGGTTGCAATAGTGGGCTTGTCAAACACGTTGGGTAAAGCTAGCCACCGTGTAGGTGCTTACTTGAAGAACCATGGGTTCCAAATTATCCCAGTCAACCCAAACGCCACTCAAGTGCTAAAAGAGAAAAGCTACAGCAGCCTGCTTGAAATTCCGCCCAAAATCCAAGAAACCATCGAAATCGTCGACATTTTCCGAAAACCATCTGATGTGTTGCCGATTGTTGAGCAAGCTGTTGAGCTTAAAGCGCTCGTTGGCAGGCCGTTTGTGGTTTGGATGCAAAAAGAAATCGTGAACGAGGAAGCGGCAAGGTTGGCTGAGGCTGCTGGGTTAATTGTTGTTATGGACAAGTGCATGATGGTTGAGCATCAACGTTTAGCACATGTTAATCATTGAGTG
>CAYMLF010000155.1:0-5510 GCA_964391275.1 uncultured Candidatus Bathyarchaeia archaeon | reverse complement strand
TGCCGGGGTAGCCTAGCCTGGCTAGGGCGCCAGACTCATAATCTGGAGAGTCACAGGGCCAAGCGCCTAAACCCAGAAGTCGCGGGCTCGAATCCCGCCCCCGGCACCAAAATTTTTGTTACAGTTTTTGCTTGAGGTTATTTGCGAATTCTTCCGCGTCTTTGAGGTCTTCCTCGTTAGGTCTGCCCTTGTTCATGCCGCCGAAGTGTTTGAGGAAGCTGTTGGTGTTAAATCCGTGGCAGTTGAATTCGTCAAGTACCAGATAGCCTTTTGCTTGGAGTTTCTCTCGCAGTGCGGTGTGAATTTTGGTTTTGTATTTGGCGTTTGATATGCCGCTGGTAGAGAAAATAAACGCCTTCTTATTCTCCGCGTTTGGCAGTTGATCCGCGAAGTCCAATAGCGGTTTGTAATGTTTTCCACTGTCTATTCCCGCGCCAAACCCAACTAAATCATAAGCCTTTAGTTCATTTGGGTTTGCCTGTTGTGGAGTCACTATTTCTGCTTCCAGAACTTTTGCGAAGACTTCTGCGATTTTCTGTGTGTTTTGATGGTGATAGGAGTATACAATCAGGAGAGTTTTCAATTTAAGCCCCTTAGCTGTAGTAATTCTTTAGTACGGTTAGCGCTTTTAGGGTTATCCACTTGCTGGGTTCGCCTTTGCGTTCTATGTTTGTTTGGAATTTTCCGTTGAAAGTGCTCTCCAGCGTCCATCTGCCCGATTCATCTTGCTTTGAAACCGCCAGATTCACCGCTTCCTGCATACGTTCATCTCTATAGCCAAGTTTAGTCAGTATACCCAGCAATTCCAAGGCGTCGGTTTGATACATTAATGGGAAACCGAAATGCAGCCACCCCGGCTTAGACACGTTTGATAAGTCATGGCTTTTCTTGTAAATATGATGGTTGATGAAGTATTCGGCGCCGTTTTTTATGGCGGCAACTGTTTTGCTGTCTCTTTGGCTAGGCGGTATTTCCGCTAATGCCTTCAGAGCTTTAGCTGCTCCCATGTGGCAACTATGCTTTCCAAAACACGCTACATATTTATCGTATGGCCAACCCTTCGGGGCACCCTCGCCATCATCAAAACGCTGGTAAGTGGTAATCCAGCCTATTGCAGCTTGGATTCTTGGGTCATCTAGGTAACCCAGCCTGATTAGGCTGTAAACCATGTTGCCAGTTAAGCAAGGTATTACTCCGCTTTGTCTGCCTCCACCAGTTTTTTCTGCATGCGCCATTGAGAAGCCGTGGCTTTCATGGTGCTGACTGTTTTCAAGGATGAATTGGCAGGCTTTTTTGACTCTACTGTCTGCTGGGTCTGCGCCAAGTTCAGCCAAAATTATAAGTTGCCAGACGGTTCCCTTGTATTTTGCAGTGTAAAACTTTTCAGGTAAATCCCAGTAGCCGTCATTGTTTTGTTTGGCTAAAATCTTTGGGACTACTCCCACTTTCATGATTGCTTTTTTTGCTTCTTTAACTTCTGCGTCAGTCTGAGGCTTTTCTAGAAGCTGAGTTAGCGTAAAGTATCTAACTGACAGGTTATCTTCTTCTAAAAGCCAGTCAGTCGCATCGGCATTGAGCTTGGATTTCCAATCCGTCATAAACACGCCAACATCAAGTCTATATTTTAGGCTCTTAACTTTTTGCCTACCGACATAATTTTTAAGCAACAGCATCATTACAGACATCGGTGTTTAGCATGAATTGCCCTAGATGCGGAAACAATGTTCAAGAAGGCGCAAGCTTCTGCTCAAAATGCGGCGCCCAACTAACCCAAACTCAACCGTTCCTAATCGTAACAACTCCGACGGTTGCAGGATACAAAATCAAAAAAGTGCTTGGCTTAATCACAGGCTTAACGCCGCGTACCAGAGGAATCTTTGGCAAGTTCATCGCGGGTTTTGAATCGATGGCTGGCGGAGAAGTGACGGCTTTCACGTCTGAAATGGAGAAGGCACGTTGGGAGGCAATCGAACGTGCAAAGGCACGGGCTATAGCGCTTGGAGCTAACGCTATAATCGGCATCGACGTTGAAACTTCTGATTTGGGCTTGCAAAACGGTGTTGTGCTGTTTTCGGCTACGGGAACTGCTGTCGTGATAGAGCCAGAATAGAATAACCGATTAACAGTTTTGCAACTAACCCTTCTTCTTTTGGTAAATATTATTACTGATGAGTTTGTCTTAATGGTGGGTTGTGTCTGTCTTGAATGAAGAAAGTAAGCCGTGGTTTAAACAGTGGCCTTTCGACGTGCCAAAAAGCCTAAACTACCCTCAGGTTCCACTCCAAGAAATCCTGCACAAAACCGCTAAATCTTTTCCAGAAAAAACGGCCATCATATACGGCGAGAAACAGTTTATTTACTCCCAGTTGGATGTGCTTTCAAGCAGGTTTGCTAATGCCCTTGCCACTGTAGGCGTAAAGAAAGGCGATCGGATAGCGCTTTTTTTGCCAAACATTCCGCAGTTCATAATCGCTTACTTTGGAATTTTAAAGGTGGGCGCAGTAATTTCAGCCATTAGCCCCCTGCATAGGGAACGTGAAGTTGAATACCAACTCAACGATTCTGGGTCACAAACGATTATTGTGTTGGATACGCTCTACCCAATTGTTGCAAACATCAGAGAAAAGACACCGTTAAAAAACGTTATAGTAACAGGATTAAATGAGTACGGGTCAGAAAATGCCAACGCTACAGCCATTCCAAACACGTTATCATTTAAGCAGCTTGTTGAAAAAGCCTCAGAAACCCTTTCGCAAGTGCAGTTTAATCCCGCAGAGGATTTAGCAGTCCTTCAGTACACGGGCGGCACGACGGGAACCGCTAAAGGCGCCATGCTAACCCACAAAAACCTTGTCTCTAACGCGCTCGCTTTCGCTGCGTGGATAAAAGGCTCAGAAAAAGATGTTTTTCTTGCAGCACTGCCCCTGTTTCATATTTACGGCATGACCACAAGCATGAACGTGCCCATCAGTTTAGCTTCAAAAATGGTGCTTGTACCCAAGTTTGACCCAGCCAAAGTCCTCGAGACTTTACAGAGGCATAAAGCAACGGTTTACTGCGGTTCCCCAACCATGTACTCAATACTCCTCGCCAACCCCGAGCTTGGCAAATACGACTTAACTTCAATCCGCGTCTGCATATCAGGCGCTTCACCACTACCGCCGCAAGTACAAAACAGGTTCATGGAGGTCACAGGTGGATTCCTCGCTGAAGGTTACGGTTTAACAGAAGCATCCCCAGTGACACATTGCACACCAGTGGATAAATCGATGAGAACCGTCAAAGTTGGCTCAATCGGCTTGCCCTTACCAGACACCGAAGCACAGATAGTTGACTTGGAAACTGGAGAGAAAACCTTGGCAGTGGGCGATACGGGCGAACTTGCCGTGAAAGGTCCACAAGTGATGAAGGGTTACTGGCAGAAACCCGAGGAAACCGCTCTTGTGCTTCGTGACGGGTGGCTTTTGACAGGCGACATCGCATGCATGGACAACGAAGGCTACTTCTACATTACAGACCGCAAAAAAGACCTCATAAAATACAAAGACTACAGCGTTTACCCGCGGGAAATCGAAGATGTGCTTTATGAGCATCCAGCGGTGAAGCTTTGCGCGGTTGTGGGCAAAAAAGACCCCTCGGTGGGCGAGGTTCCGAAAGCATACATCGTGCTTAAGGAAGGCGAAGTAATTTCGGGTGAGGAGGTCAAAGCGTTTGTTAACGGTAAAGTTGCGCCTTACAAGGCTATTCGCGAAGTAGAATTCAGAAAAGAGCTGCCTATCAGTTCGGCTGGAAAAGTTCTAAGGCGCTTGCTTTAAGAAACTGCTCTGTTTCTTTACGCTTAACCTTTTTTTAAATACGGAAACAACAGTTGTGACAGATACCGCGGGAACAGCAGTTAATGCGAAAACCACTAAGAACATGTTAACAGGGGATGCTTTGGTTTCAAACCCAAACCCTGCACCATAGTAATCGCCGTTATATTCGAAGTAACTGGTTGCTAGGGCGGTTAGTAAATCATCGATTTGTGTGTCCTCTGGTGACCCAATAGTGACAAAGTCTTGGGTTGATATTGCTTCAAGAAGGTAAGTGTCTGGGTTCTCTAGAACAAAGTAGTGGGTAGGTTTCTCGTTGAGTTTAGAGGCGTATATGAGGTATGATGAATGGTAATAGGATTGCATGTAAACAACAGCTGAAAAAGTGGAAACAAGTGTTAATATGAAGACGACCAAGGCAAGCTTTGTCGTAGAGAACTTTCTAGTCATATTGGTCACTTTGTAGTGTACTGATTAATTCTGTGTTTTTGGTATAGTCGTATGTGTGTCTTAATGGGTACACATTGATCCTCGCAATTTAAACAAATATGGCAAAAGAATAGGGTAAAATTCAAAAAACGGGGCAATTTTTAAATCTCAGGGTAACATATAGAACTCAGAGGAATATTTGTGTCTGTTGTAGAAATTGACGATAGAGGAAGAATGACTATACCAAAACAAATTGGACTTAAAAGGTCAAGAGCAATAGTTATTCCTGCAGGCTCATTTTTCATCACAATACCGCTTCCCAAAACCCCAGATAAAGAAGCAGAAAACTGGTTACCAACAACAAAAGAAAGAAAACAGCTAAAGAAAGAAGCGGAAGAACTTGCTATAGAAGACGCTGTAAATAGAGCAAAAAGGCGACATCAGCTTTGATGATTGAAACAGACATGCTTTATGCCTATGTTAAGAAAGAGGACTGGCTTAAAGAAACCGCAAATAAGCTTCTATCAAGGATTTTACTCGGTGAATTTGGGGAAGTCTCTGCATCAAGGGAAGCGCTCCATGAAATATATTACGTTTCAAAAGAAGAGGGAGCTTCAATTGATGAGTTAATCAAAAGAGTGGCTGCTCTTACAGCAATCAAGAATTTGACTTTTCTTGAAACAACTTTCCAGATAGACCTTTTAGCTCTGGTCTTGATGAGGCAATATGGATTTACTTCAATCTTTGACGCTTACTATGCAGCAACCGCCCTAAATCAAGTAGAGGACCATACAATAATCTCCACAGACAAAGTCTTTGATTGTATTCCTGGAATAGTAAGGATAGACCCAAGAAAGATTTGACACTCTGGCTTCGAAATATATAAGAGAAAAAGGCTACCTCTTTTTCAATAAGATGGCTCTCTTTGCGTGTTAAATTAACTATTTCAGGCATTGTTCAAGGCGTCGGTTTCCGCCCATTCATCTATCGCATAGCAGTCAAAAACGGGTTGGCAGGATACGCTCGCAACATGGGCGACGCTGGGGTTGAAGTACTCTTAGAAGGTAACGCCCGAGCTATCGAGCAGTTTAAGCATGATTTAGCCGATGAAAAACCGCCCTTAGCCCAAATCGACCAAGTTACCACCACCAACCTATCAGGCAAAGAAGAGTTTAAACAATTCACCATTTACAAAAGCTCACAAGTAGCCGAACTTTCAGGCTCAATCATCCCCCCAGACATAGCCATCTGCAACCAATGCCTCAAGGA
>CAYMLF010000154.1:0-5523 GCA_964391275.1 uncultured Candidatus Bathyarchaeia archaeon | reverse complement strand
TCATTTCTGTCGAACGAGGACTCATGCTTTTCATGATTTCAGTCGGCGCAACCTTCCTTGCTGGAGAATCGTTTGCTTGGCCTATAGCCCTTTTTCTTGGCGTGGTTGTCTTTTGCATTTGGAGCGCCGTAGACGCCATGAACAACCTTTGTGACGTTGACTTGGATATACTATCAGACCCGATGCGAGCCCAGTTTACTAAAAAGCTTGGCAAAGTAGGTCTTTTTGTTGCGGTTGCGTTTACTGCTTTATCTTTGGCCTTAGGCGCAGCGACGCTTATGCCTTTTGTATTGCTTTTTGTTGCTTTAGGCATATTTTTTGGCGTATTATACTCTGTTCCTCCTTTCCGCTTGCGAAAAACCGCTTACAAGCCAATCGTAAACTTCACAGTTGGCGCAGTCCCAGTAATGATTGTTGCAGCCTTCTTCAACACTTACTCCATAAACATTATCGTTTTAATCACGCTCATCGGCGTTACCACCGCGATTAACAGTTTATGGGAAGACCTAGCCGACTACGCCTCAGACTTCCACAGTGGCTCCAAAACAATCCCTGTGATTTTAGGTTTCCGCAGAGGCTTGCACTTAACAGTAGCGCTGGGTTATTCAATGATTCCCATGATGATCCTAGTCGGCGTACTGTTCCAGTTGCCCCTAATATACTACGCTGCATTGGCGGCACTGGCTGTTTTCATTTCGCTGCGGCTAATTCAAAAAAGACAAACCCTATTCAAAGAAGACAAAGCTGACAACAAGAAGCTTTTCAGGCTGGGCGAGGTTTTAGCGAAGGACTTTGTGGTTATAGCCATAGTTTTCACGTTAAGCTTGATGTTGAGTAGTCTACTAAAAATCAACCCAATATTCTAAACCGCCACATGGCTTTATATAAGGGAGGGGGGGTCTGCTGAGAGAGACCTCGACGTCTTCAACATAGCTTGATTCCGCCTTTATATAAGGGGGGTATAGAAAAAAATCACAGCTATCCCCAGCTAGTCAAAAAACGCTAAAAAGTCTAAATTACAACAAAAAGCAGCAATTTAGCGTAAATTGGACCTAAATCCCATCTCCAATAGACAGGTAACTTGCTCGCAAACAGCTGAGATAAGAATGTGGCTGACATTGTACAATCACGCAGATTAATTATCAAGATTTCCAGCTATCTGTTAGGTGAAAAATGTGGAAACAGTAAATATTGATGATAAACAGGGCACTGAGATTTGCGAGAACGTTGGGAGAACGCTTGTTGAAGAACTTGATAATGAAGAAACTTGGAACAAAGTTCAAGATGCACTGGAGGATTACCTGAAAAGCAACAATATCGATCAAGACGCCGCAGACTTAATTGACAAGCTTGAATGGTCAGTTAGAGTAACCCTCAAAAAGTAGAAGCGCCCTCAGCCCGTATAAAGCGCTTCTTACACCCTTTTCTGGAGGTGAACCAACTCGGCAGACGAGAAGAAAAAGGGACAAATAACCATCGAACACAAGAAAAAGAAGCGTGAAATCTTTGAGGAACAAGGACACCAGACAAATGTGCCCTCAGATGTCAGCGACGAAACAAAGAAAGCGTTAGAGCAGACTGGCGACGATGCCACGTCCGGCTGGTGATTTTTCTTGGAAAATGTTTTTTTTCTAGAACATTAGAATTCAGGAGAAAAATGAATCATTTTAAAAGAAATTTCTGTTTTTAGTGGCAAATCTTTTATGCAACAATCGAACGTAGTAGTAGTGATGAGGCTGGCGAGCAAATTGGCTGAAGAAGAAGTGATTGAAATAGGGCATATAACTCATTTTTTCTCCAAAATCAACGTTGCAGTTGTAGATTTGCAACTGCCCCTGTCTGTTGGCGACCGCATATTAGTCAAGGGGCCATCAACCGATTTTGAGCAGGTTGTAGATTCTATTCAGATAGATAGAAAAAGCATTCCCAGAGCGCAAGCAGGGCAAAGCATTGGCTTAAAAGTGGCTCAGCAAGCTAAAGAGAAAGACGTTGTTTACAAGAAACTCTGAAATGTCTGTTAGTTTAGTAATATGTAACATTGATTCACATTAGTTATATGTTATATCTTAAGTACTAACATTAGTTATACAATCTGGGAAAACTTTCATCGGTGATTGCATGCCAATTAAGCGTAAGCCTGATGAGCAAAAAGTAGACAACTTCATCACTCTACTAAATTTCATCGCCGACCCAGTAATCATTGTTGATGAAACAGGTCATTTCTTGTTAATGAACAAGGCCTACGAAAAAGCTACAGGATACAAAAATGACAAATGCCAAGGCAAGTCCAGTCTGGCAACTAAAGAACTCAGCGCCGAAGACAAAAAGTTGCTTAAAGAGAACATTAAAAAAAGAGCCGCTGGTCAGCATATTCCTCCCTATGAAATCACCTTTCTCGATAAAAAAGACCCAAGAGTATACGAAATTAATGCTAAAAAAATATTTTTCAACAACCAGCCCTCAATAATGGTTAACTTTCGTGACGTAACCATCAGAAAACAAAATGAACAGAGACTAAAAGAAAACTCGGCTAAAATGCAAGCCCTTGTGAATCAGAAGGTTAGGGAAATAAAGGATAACGCTAAAAAAATCCGCGTTTATTTTGACGCGTCTCCTGATGCTATTGCAGTCACCGATCAAAACGGTCGTTTACTTGATTGCAACGATGCAGCCATAAAATTATTCGGTTACTCATCCAGAGCTGAAGTTATAGATCTAAACGTTGCTGGATTAATCCCGAAAAAAGAGCGAGTAAAAATAAAGTCATTTACAGATAAAATGATTACAACAGGTTCATTCAAGAATCAAAATGTCGTTCTCTTAACTAAACAGGGCAAGAAATTTCCAGCTGAACTCTCTGTTAACGCTGTCAAGAATGTCTATGATAAGTCAATGGTTTATATTACCATAATTAAAGACGTTTCCGAGCGCAGACGACTCTTAGAAGCCCTGAGAGAAAGTGAGGAACGATTCCGTGTAATATCCACAGCTGCCCTCAACGCCATTTTTCTAGTTGATGATGAAGGCAAAGTTGCATACTGGAACCCTGCAGCAGAAAAAATGTTTGGTTATACCTTACAAGAGGTTTTAGGTAAAGATATAAATCAGTTATTGGTTCCCCCAGAGGCTCGCATTTTACATAAGAAAATATTAAAGAAATTAGCACATGGCGAAAAAAAGTATCAAGGTATAATTGATGCAAGAGCTTTAAGAAAGGATAAAACAATTATTTCAATTGAAATCTCAGCAACTGGTTTAAAGCTTAAAGGAAAAGAATATGCTCTTGCTATAATACAAGATGTCACTGCCCGTAGAAAAATGGAAAATGCCCTAAAGCAAGAGCGGGATTTACTTGAGAAAGTAACTGAAAATATTGGGGCTGGCCTTGGAATCATAAGCAAGGACTACCGTATATTGTGGGCTAACAAGCTTTTAACTCAAGTTCATGGAGGTGACGTTGAAAATAAATTGTGTTATACAGTATTTAACAAATTAGACCATGTTTGTGAAGACTGCGGCGTGAAAAGAGTTTTTGAAACTGACGAAGCAATTAATCGTCATGATTTTACATTTTTAGATGAAAATGGGAATCCTGTATGTATTGAGTTAATCGTTACCCCTATAAAAGATAAACAAGGCAAAACTGTTGCTGGGTTAGAGCTTGCTATTGACGTAACAGAGAAACGTCGGTTAGAAAAAAAAACTTGAAGAGTATTCTCTAAGGTTAGAAAAAATTGTGGAAGAGCGAACTAACCAGTTACGACAGATTCAAGCTAAACTCGTTAAGTCTGAAAGACTCGCTGCTATCGGCGAACTAGCAGCTATGGTTGGGCATGACCTTCGAAATCCCTTGACTGGCATTAAAGCTGCTACATATTACCTTAAAGGAAAATGCATGCTTGAAGAGGGTTCTAAGGCAAAAGAAATGTTTCAGATGATTGATGACTGCATTGAACAGTCTAACAAAATTGTTAATGACTTACTTGAATACTCCCGGATGACGAAAATAGACGTTAAGCAGGCAAATCCAAAAGAAGTAATTTTGCACTCTTTAGCTTTAGTCAAAAAACCAGAAAACATGCATGTCAAGATAGATGTTAATGAAGAAACATTAGTAAAAATTGACCAATCAAAAATAATCAGGGTATTCACTAATGTTATAAGAAATGCTTTTGACGCTATGCCTGATGGTGGTAACCTGTTAATTAAGAGTATACTGACGCAGACCACGTGGGATGTAGCGTTTACCGATTCTGGTGTAGGCATGTCACGGGAAACGTTGGGAAAGCTTGGTTATCCATTGTTTACGACTAAAGCTAAGGGTATGGGTTTTGGAATACCTATCTGCAAGCGCATAGTTGAAGCGCACGGCGGCAAACTCTTAATTGAAAGCACGCTTGGAAAAGGGACAACAATAACAATTAGTCTTCCGACAAGCCCAAAGCTTGAGGAACCCGGCTCTAGTTTAGCAGTTAACGAATTGGAACTTTAGAAGACACTTCCTTGAATGGCAGACTAAGGTATTATTTCTGCACCGTTGTACTTGATAAAATCAAAATCGTTAAGCCTAATTTTTCCTGAATCAATTAGTTGCTTTATGCGTGGAATTTCCGCTTTTACGTCGCCAATGAGGGCTTTGACTGTTTGGCACACTTCATTGTAGGCTTCTGGGCTCCAACGCTGAGTAACGTTTGCATAATAGCATCTGCCTCCGCAAACGTTCAAAATGTCGCATTGAGAGCATGGCGGCTGATTCACAAAGACCCTTTTAAGCTTTAGCGGGTGATCTGTGTTGATGTGACCAAGATAGTGCTGTGTCATCCCCCACATGGTTGGGCAAGCAATGATGTAGCCGTCTGTTTGAATGGCATAGTTTATCCATCCTCCTCCACAACGCAGTAGGCACTCTTTTTCTTCATGCAACAGTGAGTTTGCTATGCCCAGCAGTGGATAGAGCTTTAAAACTACGCCTTTCTGCATCATTGTATCAACCCAGAACTTTGTTAACGCCTTAACTCTTGGCGTATAACTTGATAGTGACCAGTTTTTGAAGTTGCGTCTTGTATAGTCGTTACCCCAAAAACCAGCGTTCAGTTGCCAATGCACCGAAGAAAAGGAGAATTCTCCGTTGTCGAGGAGCCAGCGGATTTGTTCGTATATGTCTGTTTGCTCCATAACCGTGACACGTGCAATCAACTCGCCGCTGAAACCGTTTTGCTTAATCAATTTGACGTTTTCTATGACTTTGCGAAAAGTACCTTCTCCACGGTAATAGTCGGTTAGGTCTTCTTTTCCGTCTATGGAGACAAGAATTGTGTGGAAGCGGTTGACGTATTTTGGCTCGAGCTTGTCGAGGAGTAAGCCGTTTGTTTGAATCATGTAGTGTTTAGGCTGAATTGTGTCCATGATTTGCCTAATGTGGTTGGAGCAGATGAGTGGTTCTCCACCGTAAAAGGTTAAGACGCAGTCTGGGTCTTTGCTGCAGAAATCCTTCAGCATATCGAGGTTATAGCTGATTTTTCT
>CAYMLF010000153.1:0-5628 GCA_964391275.1 uncultured Candidatus Bathyarchaeia archaeon | reverse complement strand
TACCACGGCGCAGCTTGGTCACGACCTGTCCGTTGAACATTTGGGTCACGAGTGGGCATTGGCATATAAGTTGGCGTTGGCTGCACAGACGGAGGAGACGTATCAGTGGGAGGAAGCGTAGCAATTGGAGTATTAACTGTTTCGGGTATAGCTGGAGCAGACGAACTCGATGCGTTGAGTATAGGAGTAAACGTGATTGTGCCTAAAGCGTTGTCGACTTTTTTGTCGTAAATAGTTTTATTGATTGCCTCAAGGTCAGTTGTTCCCCAATAGTTGTACGAGGCATCAACATCGCTTGTTGTTGCGGTTATGCTGTTTACCAAGTTACCCAAAATATTATTGTTTCTAATCACCGCTTCGGCGACTGGATTATTAATGCCAACTCCATTGTTGGTAATAGTGTTTGACTCAATTATAGGTCTGCCACAAATAATTCCGTTTTCAGTGTTGTTATCAATCAAGTTACGCTGAATTATTGCTGTTGTGTCGACGCTTACTTCAATACCGTTTCTGCATTGGGTAATTTTGTTTTCCGTGATTTGAAAAGTACCAGAATATGCTTTGATACCCCGATCAAAGTGAGAGATAATATTTTTTGATATAACAACTGTTCCTGAACCAAAAATCCCCATGCTAAAACCGTTGCCCTTGATAATATTATCATTTAATGTTAAGCCTCCTGAAATAACGTTGATGCCAGTGCCATTCAAGTTAATGTTACAGTTAGTTATCTTTGGGGAGCTGCCGCTCACTAAAATAGTGTTGTTTATGTCACAGTTGTTAATGAGCGGTGAACCACGAATAAATAGAATTATTGAGTTAAAAACGGTGTTTTCAACTATACAACCTTGACCTGTTTGTTCACTCCAACTTGTGCTATGTTGTGTAAAAGTGATTTCGCCGCCAAATTGAGGGTCACTATTGAAAACTATTTTTTCAGCGCTATCACCCTTAGCAGTTAAAGTGCCATTAATTTCTAGTCTGTGATTGCCAAAATTCACTACTGCTCCAGGCTCAATTGTTAAAGTAGCCCCGTTTGCAACCTTAACAGTCCCTGAAAATTCATAGGGACTGCTTTCTTTAGTCCATGTAGTGTCTAAAGTTAAAGTTCCGCTTATTAGTGTAGATGCATGAACGTTGCTGGTAATTGTTAGCCCGCTTAAAACTATAAGTGCTGTTAGCAATGTGAAAGCAAGTCGTCGCAAGCAGACACCACGCTGAAGGTAAACCCTTAGATTAATATAAAATTATTCAAAGAAGTAAAGGAGAAAAGCGTTTGTGGATCAAGAGCAGTCTACAATAGGACATCTGGTTTAGTTTGAAGCCGTGGTGCTCTCAGCTTTCACCAGTTCTTCTTTAAGCTTTATGACTTCTTTAGAAATCTTCTCGGCAAGCTCCATCGTTTTTGCGCTTTCCTGCTCCACCTTCTTGAATACCTCTGACATCTGCTCAGTATTTGCAGTTTGCTCCTGAACGGTTGAGGTTGACTCTTCTGATGCCGCAGCAGACTCTTCTGAAACGCTTGCAACCTCTTGAATTGCCTCGTTTACTTCTACAATCGATTTCATGCTATCACGAACGTTTCCTTTTAGTGTTTCAGTGATTGAAAGAATAGAGTGCATTGAAGATGCAACCTGCTGCGAACCACTAACCGCTTTACCTACCACTTCACTACCTTCAGTTGCTGCCTTAGCCGCCGACTGCGTCATTTGAACCGCTTTAACGCCTGATTTCGTGACTTCATCGATAGTTTGAACCGCTGTCACGGCGCTTGCTCTTGTTCGACCCGCAAGCTGTTTAACAGCGTCGGCTACAACTGCAAAGCCTCGTCCAGCTTCTCCTGCTCGTGCAGCTTCAATAGCCGCGTTTAAAGCCAGCATATTTACTTGCCCAGCAATTTCGGAAATGTCACCTGCTAAACTGGCTACATTTTTCATTGAAGCATTTACTTCTGTAATGGTCTTGTCTGCCTTGCCCACAGACTCTCCAATATTACTAAGTGATGTTAAGGTTGATTTTCCGTCGCCCTCAACTTTAGCCGCCATTTTAGTTGACTCAGTAACTAACCCGTTAACCTCGTCAGCGTTTTTGTTAACAGCATTCATAAGATCCATCAAGCTATCGACGGTTTTAGCGGTTTTCTGCGACAACTCAGATAAGCTTTGGGCACCCGTAGAAACATTTTGGCTTGCTTGATACAATTGCTTCATGTTACTTTGAAGTTTCTCTGAAATCTGTAGCGCTTGAACACCTACTTCAGCAACAGTTTTAGAGTTTTCAAGCACTTGCATAGACAACGCTTCAACATTTTCTGAAACTAAAGTAGCAGACGCAATTATGGACTCCATTTCCTTCATGGTTTCGCTTAACTGGGTAATGTCAGTGATTACGTTGATGGCTCCGATGATTTCTGTTCTCTCCTCATTATAAAGCGGAGAACAAGTGTACTGGATTGGCAAGTTGCCACTGGCTATGTTTGCAGTTGTCTGGGAAGTCTCAGGCTTTTGTGATTGAAAAGAACGGGAACATGCGCACCTTCCAGTTTGGCAGTCACTGGTTTTGAATAGGTCATAGCACTTCTTGCCTTTGATGGAGTCCTTTTTTTCTTTAAGCAATTTTCTTCCAAATTGATTCATATATAAAATGTTGAAGTCTTTGTCGATAACCATTACAGGGGACTGGATGCCTTTGAGGTAAATAGCATAATTCTTCTCTTCAGAGGATGGATTGCTCAAGGAAGTTTGCTGCTCATTAACGGTCATTAAGATATAGTCTCCAATAGCAGAACAATTAATGAATTTTAATAAGAGATTTATGAAATAATGATTAAGATTGTAAAAATATTTATAAATCGAACCTAAAAGTGATAATAACACTTACAATAAGCTAGTATCAAGCGTCAAAGTGAACGTTTTACAGGAGTTTTTATGCAAAAAACGCCTAGACTACAATGAGCCCCTTACTTGCATCCTGTCCAAGCGATGCTGATTTACTTTGCGTTTACTTGAATAAAAAAGTTGTAACTTGTTAGGATATCGCCCAAACGTTTGAATCCACAAGTTTCCACTCAACAGTCAAAATAATGGCTGGGTCAGTGTAGATTTTTCTGTTTCTCAACTCAACAAGCATTCCCGTTTCCCTATCAAAGTGCACGTTAGTGTAGTCAAGATAGCTTTTGGTGAAAGTAGGGTCAGTGGGGTCATAAAACTGGCCTTGAATTTGTAAAATGTTTGTGGTTCGATTACCGTCTTTATAGTCAACATAATCGGTCATGTTAACTGTGCCTTTGTTGGGCGCGGCTGGGCGAGCGGGTTTTCCAACAGTTAAGTTGGCGGCATAAATTGCCCAGAATATGTCGTCGTTGTCGCCAGTTTCTATGTTAACGTAACCAGGATAGTCTAATTGCGTGCCATTTTTAAAGCGCCATTGAGTATCAAATGAAACCTTTGGGTCTTCCACAGCGGTTATTGTTACTTTGTAGTAGTCAGTCATGTTTACGTCATAAAAATTTGGAGGCGTCGTAGCGTTAGGGTCGCCTAATTCCGAGATTCCAGTCATGCTGTAGGTAAATGTGTCTCCAACTTTTAGTCCTGATTTTGCTTGAATGGTTTCTGCTGGCGCTGGTTGAAATGCAAAAACCGCAGCTACTATTGCCGCAACCAAGACTATTAGTATAAAGATTGAAATGTAGAGTTTCTTTCGCATTGGCTATGAAGGGTTACATCGGGTATATAGTTTTTTTGCCAAAAGTGTTTGAAACAAAAAAGGAAAAGGTTGGAGTTAAGTATAATTGCGGTCTGTTTAGCTGTGGGTTTTTTGTTTTTTCTTCAAAATAGCGACTGCTGCGATTGCTATGATTACAATGGCTGCTATGGCTATTGCTATTGTATAAGTTGGCAGTTCTGAGGGTTCATTGTCCACGTTTGAAGTGCCGCTGCCGCTTAGGTCCATGACGATTGTGTGAACGCTGTGTGAATAATAGATTGTGATAACCCATGTATCAATTTGTAGCTCGCTGTTGAAGGATACTTCGCTTCCGTCAAGGTAGACTTTAAGGTTTGAGACATCGGCTACAAGAGTTTTTGGAACGTTTATTGCAACATACCCATGCGTGTTGGAAGCCCCTTCAGCCTTAAAGCTTACTTTATTTGAGGCTGAGTCAAACTTAAATTCGGTTATTGTTGAATTTGAAGTGACGGAAAGCACATTTCTATCTGGTGCTTCAGATATCACGAAATTGACTTGTGTTGTTGCTGGGTTATATTCACTGTCTGCTTCACTTACCGCTTTAAGCATAAAGTTTCCTGAGGCTGGCGATATCCATACTGCGCTAAATTTGCCATCAACAGCTGAATCGACACGTGTTAGGCTTTCCCAGCTGGCGCCGCCATTGTTGCTGTAATAAAGTTGTACTGGTTTGCTTGCGAGTACTGTACCGTTTCCTGTTATGATGCCGTTGATTTCTACTCTAAACCCGCTATCAATTGCAGTGCTTTTGGATGCTACAGTTATTGTTGGCGTTAGTTTATTTGGCGATGGAGTTGGCGTGGGGGTTTGTGTTGGAGCAGGTGAAGATGTGGGTGAGGGCGAATAAGTAGGGGATGGTGAAGGCGTAGATGATTGTACAACTTTTAGTTGGAATCTTAATATCGTTTGACCGTCTTCAATTGCTAAGTAATGATTGCCAGCGTCGGCTTGGGGTATAGTTACTTCTGTGTCAAAAGATCCTGATGCACCCGCAATTGGAGTTCCAATAATAGATGCACTACTCCATTCATCGCTAGTTACAGTACCTACAACGGCAACTCCGTCCCATCTTATGTAAACGACTCCCGGGTGGAACCATTCGCCCCTGAGCGTTAAACTATCGCCAGCTTTGACGTTAAGACCAGCCGTCTGTGTAAAGTTAGTGCAATCTCCAAAGAGGCCCGTTGCGGTTTGCCCTCCGACTTGTTTTAGTCCACGAGCATACTGTGTGTAGTCAGCAAAAGCGTAAACTTTGCCGTTTACTTCAGTTCTAAATGATAACGTGTTTGGAGCAACGTATGAATCGCCAGAATAGGCTTTTTTGCCTAAATCAGGTATTTCGACGTCAAAGTTTATGTTTCCAGCTGAATCGGCTGGAACCTCTGTCCAGTAATTCCATGAGCTATCTCGATAGCTAAGTGTAACACTTGCAAGCGGAGGATAGCCTGAACCAGTAAATTGAACAGTGGCACCGCCCCCACCAGATGCTGGGGAAATTTGGAGTGTTCCTGCAGTAATCGTGATTCTAATTATTAGTTTGCTCTGCGAATCTTCAATTGCAAGAAAATGTTCTCCTCCGTCAATGTCGTTTGGAACTGTGACTGTGGCTTCAAAATAACCTAAAGAATTCGCGGTTGATTGACCAATTTGAATTGCTGAGCTCCACTGATTACCAGTAACTGTGCCTGTAACGGCTTCGCTGTCAAGAAGTACATAGATGACATCGTTGGGGTTGAACCATTTACCCGTAATTGTAAAAGTCTCGCCTGTTTTAACCTTGAAGAATGACGCTAAATTGCTATTATTACCGTAAAGCCCGTTAGCGTTTAGGCTTCCAATTTGTTTTAGACCTCTTGCGTATTGGTCATAATTTGCATAAGA